>JAPSKP010000001.1:43996-50838 GCA_031181585.1 Lysinibacillus sp. | reverse complement strand
GCATATGCAAATTACCAGTCAAGTGCATGCCAAACAATTAAACTCTCTCCAAGCTTTTTATAGCACACACTACTATACCGTTATTATTTATTATTTTTATAAAATTATTTTGTTAAAGCTATCCTTTGAACATAGCGAAATAGAATGGGAACAGGATAAGGTGATCGTAGATGAATTGATTGAGGAAATTATGAAATTTTCCTCCCAATATTACTTTGATGAAGTTGCCGTCCGTTCAGAGGGAAGAGAAATTTCAACGATGCTGCGAAAACAGTTTCGCATTACCGCCCAGTACCGGGAAATTAAGGAGACACTTAATGAATTGTACCGGATTTTAGAGGATCAGGCAGACGAACGCCTCAATGACCTGTTATTTATTCTAACAATCTTTACCGTGATTTCCGGTATTTACGGAATGAATCTTGTCATCGAAGAATGGAAGGGCAATATTGACTGGTCCCAGGTAGCTGATTATTCAATATTTGAATGGATATCGTTTGCTGTAGCCTTATTTGGTATTGGGCTATCTTTCTTCCTAGTTGGCAATTTAGCGTATCGTACAATCAGCAGAAAAATTAAAAAACGAATACGGCAAAAACAATTATAAAGAGATGCCCCTAATTTGGGTGTCTTTTTTCTTTTGAAAATCAAAATAGAGGATGGTGCGTCTAAACGGTAATGATAACATCCTAAATCCATTATGGCAGTTATGCCAAAGATCATAGGCGCTAAATCTGGGTAAGGATGCTTTTGTTCTTTCTGGTAAGTACTGTATATAATAATAGGAAACAACATAAAGAGGGGTAGACAAAAAGATGGCCTTATGGCTGATAGGCGGTTGTTTAATTTTCTTGTTGGCTGCGGCATTCACGCTGATGATTGTGGCGCTCTTCCTCCTAGGCGAGGATTCTCTCCTTGCTGAAGAGGCGGTTTCTGAGACGATTTCACAAGAGAATGTTTGTTTTGAAGGAGAAATTTATAATGAAGAAGAGCAAATTTGTATACTTGAGGTAAAGTGCGATTCTTCAGAAGACTGCGCAGCCTGGGGGGACCAGTTAATTGTAGAGCTTGAAGGCGTATATGGGCCTCTGGACGATTATACCGTCATGGATGATGTGTTAATACCTGAAGAAATTATCTACATGTACGAAATTGATGATAATGTAGTGCGTGAAAATGTAGAGGAAGACTATTTATGGCAGTGGTACAGCTTTGATTGGATGACTCCCGATGAGATGACAACAATGATAGATGCGGTCGAGATTTTTGAAGGCAATGAGACGAATGCTTATGTCAAGGTAGCAGGGGGTACCAGTGCAACGCTCGGACTGAACGCAGAGCCCTTCATGCCGTCCGAAACCATTCAAAATAATCTGCACGAACTGGCACACCTGTTATCTCTAACGCCGGAAGAAGTGGATTATAGCCTACCTGAAAGATATTGCTGGACGAATTATACAGAAGAGGGCGGCTGCTTCTATGAAGATTCGTACCTCTATCAATTTTATGGACGATTTTGGCTCCTAGATTATGAGGAGACGAGCGAGTATTTTTTAAGTGAATATGCAACAACCCATGAGCAGGAGGATTTTGCCGAATCCTTTATGTATTTTGTCCTATATCCTAAACCGGAAGGAAGTACGGTAGCAGATCAAAAAATCCTATTCTTTTATGAATTTGAAGAGATGGTAATGCTGCGTGCAGAGCTATTAGCAAGGATCGCTACATGGCTTCCACGTACAGGATAAAATAACTAAATTATTGAAATCACCTTGCGGGGATTTTTCGTTTCAGATATGATAAAGCCATTACAACTCAATAGTAACCACAGGAGGGGCCGAGCGAGTCGGCTGAGATTGTGCACGGATGCTGCACTGACTCTTAGAACCTGTAAGTTAGCACTTGCGTAGGGATGTGGATAGAAACCGACTTCAAAACGATGTCAGGCTCTGTCCTGATGTCGTTTTTTTTTCGTTCTATTCCTTCTCTCGTTACTCTATGAGAGAAAGGAGAGGAAATATGGAGAAAAGAAAATTGAGGATGTGGATTGAAATAGCGCTGTTTGCCAGTATCGGCGTTATTTTCGATATGCTGACCATCAACTTTATGCCCCAAGGAGGCGGAATTTCCTTACAGATGATTCCGATTCTTCTGATTGCAATAAGATGGGGGCTGCTCGCAGGTGTTTCAACCGGCATGCTGATCGGATTTATTGACATTGCTACTGGAGTACCTGTCTATCACTGGGCCCAGGTGTTTTTGGATCATTGCCTCGCTAATGCAGCTGTTGGAATGGCTGCTCTTTTGAGCAAGCCAATTCATGACGCTTTGCACAAGGGCCGTAAACAGAAGCTGATACTATTTTTGACAACAGCAATCTGTATGGCAGGATTTTTTAAATTCTGGGTTCACGTTATTTCAGGAGTGATATTTTTCTATATGTTTGCGGATGGTCAAAATGTGTGGCTCTATTCCATCATTTATAATGCTACACCAATGGTCCCAACAATTGGGGTGACGATTATTTGCACGATCCTATTACTCACTTCTTCACCAAGACTTGTCATACCAAAATTAGCATAAAGGAGAGGTAATGATGTCATTTTGTCAAGCTGTTCGAAAAGAAACAAACCATTATTTTGAAGAAAGTTTCAAGCACCCATTTGTGAAAGGATTGGTCAACGGTACATTGCCGATTGAAAAGTTCGCCTATTATATGCTGCAGGATGCCTACTATTTGAAACATTACTCTAAAGTTTTGGCATTGACTGCTGTGAAAGCAGAAAAGGAAGCAGATATGAAATTCTTTTTAGAAAAGGCGCAATTTGTTCAGCAATCGGAACTGCTGCTGCATACAACTGTTTTTCAGGAGCTGGGTATTAAGGAAGAACAAATTGCCGGCTTCATGCCGGCACCTGCTGCCTATAACTATGTAAGCCACATGTATCAAGCAGTATACAATGGCGATGCTGCAGAAAGCTTTGCAGCAATGCTGCCGTGCCCTTGGCTATATCAGGAGATAGGAGAGTATTACCGCGATGCAAAGCCCGGGGTAAAAGTGTACGAAGATTGGATCAATATGTACAGCGATATTGCATTTAAACAATCCATTGAGGAGCAGATTGAAATGATGGACCGCTATGCACATGAAAACCCTCATAAAAACGAGATATTAAAGCAGCATTTTATTCGAAGCTGTTATTATGAATGGCAATTTTGGGAGATGTCTTGGACGATGCAGGACTGGGAAGGAGAGGTAAAGAAATATGAGCTTATCGAACATTTATAAAAAAAAGCCGCTTGTACACTGTATTACAAACACCGTAGCAGCCAATTTCACGGCAAATGGCCTGCTGGCAATTGGTGCATCACCAATTATGGCCGATGAGGCATTAGAAGCAGAAGAAATGGTACGTATTGCAGATGCCTTGCTTCTTAATATCGGTACTTTACATGAAACTACGGCTAGAACGATGCTTATTGCGGGAAAAGCAGCAAACGAGAAAGGCATTCCAGTTGTGCTGGATCCGGTGGCGGTCAGTGCCTCTCTTTACCGCCAACAAATCGCAAAAGAAATCCTCGGGCAGATTCGGATTGCCTGTATTCGCTGTAATGTTGGGGAGCTTGCTGTCATTGCCGGCATTCCTTGGGAATCAAGAGGCGTTGATAGTGGGGAAGGGCAGATCGATATTATTGAGACGGCAAAGCTTGTTGCTAATACGTACAATACCCTTGTGTTCGTGACAGGAAGCACAGACATTGTAACAAATGGAAAGGAAACTTTTCAGATTCAGGGAGGAAATGAGCGGATTACCCATGTAACAGCTACTGGCTGTCTACTTAGCGCTATTTGTGCAGCAGGGCTAGCGTCCAATGATAGAAAAGTCGAGACATTACAGGACATTTCATCCAATTACAAGAGGGCAGCTGAATTAGCAGGTGAACAGCACTATATTGGCAGCTTTCAAATCAGTTTGTTAAATGCGCTCGAACGTCTCGCACAGGGGGAAAAAGAATGGACATTGTTATGACGGTAGCAGGCTCGGATTCGGGCGGAGGAGCAGGTATCCAGGCAGATTTAAAAACGTTTCAGGAGATTGGTGTATTCGGTACAACGGCCATTACGGCATTAACTGCACAGAATACATGGGGAGTTGAAGGGATTTTTCCAGTAGAGAAAGATTTTGTTGAACAGCAAATGCTAACTGTTTTTCAGGACATGCCGGTTCGAGCTCTTAAAACGGGTATGCTCTTTTCCCCTGAAATCATTGAGACCGTTGCACAAGTGCTAGCTGAAAAGAATATGTTCGTTGTTATTGATCCGGTCATGATTGCAAAGGGAGGAGCTGCATTACTTCAAAGAAGTGCTATTGATGCGATGAAAAAGCATCTCCTGCCTATTGCAACAGTGATTACACCGAATATACCGGAGGCTGCTGAATTAAGTGGTATAACGATTGTTTCAGAAGCAGACGTTGAAAAGGCAGCTCAAATCTTATTGCAATCTGGAGTGAAATGTGTGGTGATGAAGGGCGGACATTTGGAAGGAGATAAGGCGACCGATAGTGTTTACTTTGCAGATGGCACTTCATTCCTGATGGAGAGCAGAAGAATTCAAACAAACCAAACTCATGGAACAGGCTGTACATTTTCTGCGGCACTGACAGCATTTTTGGGTAAAGGATTTGAAATAAAAGAGGCCATTATTGAGGCGAAAAAATTTGTCCAGCTGGCCATCAGCCATCCGTTACATATAGGAGGCGGGCATGGACCGACAAACCATTTCGCTTATAAACAATATAAAGATGAGGTAGAGGTGATGGTAATTGAAGCGTGAGCAGCTGGCAGTTTATTTTATTATGGGAACACAGAATGTGAAGGATCGAAAGGCACTTGAGGTACTGGAGGAAGCACTGAAGGCAGGGGTTACAATCTTTCAGTTTCGTGAAAAGGGTACAGGTGCATTAGAAGGAAATGAATATGAGCAATTTGCCCGTCAGTGCCAAGCTTTGTGTAAAGCATATAATGTCCCATTTATCGTGAACGATGACGTAGAGCTGGCAGTTACATTGCAGGCAGATGGTGTGCATATTGGGCAAGATGATGAAAAGGCGCGAAAAGTGAGGGAGAAAATAGGGAACGGTATCCTCGGTATATCGGCCCATACACTTGAGGAGGTAAACGAAGCTGTTAAAAATGGAGCGGATTATGTAGGAGTCGGTCCTGTTTTTCCAACAAAGTCAAAAGCTGATGCAAAGTCACCGGTAGGGCTGGAGTTCTTGGAGCAGGTCGTTAGTCATTTTCCTGACTTGCCTAAAGTTGCAATTGGAGGTATTACGGAAGAGCGAGCTCCCCAAGTACTAAAAACAGGGGTCGATGGGATAGCTGCCATTTCAGTTATTTGTGAAAGTGAGCAAATCCAAACAACTGTAAAGCAACTAAAAAAGTGAATGCTGTAATAAAAGCGACAAATTTGTCGCTTTTTCTTTTTGTGCTTTGTAGACTTTCGTGATTTATTTCCTATAAAATAGTAGACAGCGAAAAGAATTTTAAAGGGGGAGGGGCTATGTCGTTCCATCCGATTTCCATTTTGCGTGCAACGGGCATTGTAGACGGTGTATCACTGCTTGTACTGCTATGCATTGCGATGCCGCTTAAATATATGGCGGATTTACCGATGGCAGTGACAATTGTCGGTGCCTTGCACGGAGGAATTTTCATTGCCTATCTGCTTTCTATTTTATATGCCCAGCTGCGGGTACAGTGGAATATAGGGGTGTCTATTTTAGCAGTGCTCGTCGCCTTTATACCAGTAGGCAACTTTGCATTCGATTACTTTTTGAAGAAGCGGAAGGCGTCTTTTGTCATCAAGCCATTCCGCAAATCGTGGATTGTGTACATGATTGTATTCTTTACATTTATTGATTTATTTACACAGCTGCCCATCATGAGTACGTTTGCCACATCGGTTGGCGCCAGTGCAATGGTTGCAGGGTTTGTTGTGGGGATCTATTCTTTAACGAATACATTCGGTAATGTGCTATCGGGTATTTTTACGGATCGTTACGGTGCATTTTATATTCTTGTGCTCGGTCTCATTGCTACGAGCTTGTCCTTGATTCTCTATAATTTTGTGGACAACCCAACGACGCTCATCCTTGTACGCTTTATCCACGGATTTTTAGGTGGTTTGATTGTCCCGGCAGCATTTACACTGCTTGCCAATACGACGAGGGACGAAAAGCAGGGAAGTCAGAGTGCCGTCACTGGTGCATTTGTCGGAGTAGCAGCAATTGTCGGTCCGGCATACAGCGGGATTATGGCAAGCCGTGCTTCTGCACCCTTTGTTTTTACGACAGTGGCAGCTGCTGGTGTAGTACTTGTTATTATTACTATCCTGTTTTTGAAAATGTCTGCTGCCCATCTGGAAAAAGAGGTAGAGGAGAGAGAAGCATTTCATTTCAATAAAGGTATTGTGCAGGCATATGCAGGTGCTTTTTTCCTTATGTTCTCACAAGGAGCGCTTGCGTATTTGCTGCCGTTGCATGTCGAGAGCTTAGGTCACAGTTCCCGCTTGAGTGGTACGCTCATGAGCATGTTCGGGATTGTTGCTGTACTTATTTTTGTACTGCCGACAAATCGATTATTCGATAAAGTCCTGCCTGCTTATAGTCTCGTTGCAGGACTGGCATGCATAGGATGCAGCCAATTGTTGATTGGACAGGTGGCAAATACCATAACACTTTATGGAGTCCTTGCGCTATACGGAGTCGGTTTCGCCTTCCTATTCCCAGCGATCAATACATTGCTTGTCCGTTCAACAACTGCTGGTATACGAGGAA
>JAPSKP010000001.1:0-43896 GCA_031181585.1 Lysinibacillus sp. | reverse complement strand
ATTGGACAGGTGGCAAATACCATAACACTTTATGGAGTCCTTGCGCTATACGGAGTCGGTTTCGCCTTCCTATTCCCAGCGATCAATACATTGCTTGTCCGTTCAACAACTGCTGGTATACGAGGAAAAGCCTACGGATATTTCTACGCATTTTTCTCTCTTGGGGTTGTAGCAGGCTCTTCCGGGTTAGGGATTTTGCCCCTTTCCTTAACCGGCAGCTTTACATTTACAGGTATTGTGCTACTTGTATTAGCGAGTATTATTTTGATCAGTGCATTGCGCACAAAATTTAGTTCGAAGACATTGAAATCGGCATAAAAAAGGACGGGGTTACTCCCCGTCCGTTCAGAGTGAAGACAAAATCGGTTTTTGACTTTGTCTTTATATTTTTTTGATAGTTTTTTAGCAAAATTTTACCCAGTCTGTCTTGAAAACGCTTGTCAGACAAGGCGCGCTGATGAGCGAAGACACGAATAGAACCTAAGTTCATGAGTGGACGAGCGAGGCAAGTAACGCGGGATGAAAGCGATTGTCAACAGGCTGAAGGACGGGGTTATTCCCCGTCCGTTTTATTTTGTTGTTTCTGTGGTTTAATTATGCCAAAAATCGCACCAGTCACTGCGCTTAGAGTATGTATAAAAGCAAAGGTATAAAAATTGATAAATATTTTATTTGTGTACTCATTTAACATAGGAAAGCCGTAGATGATTGAGCCTTTTTCCTTTGTTGTACCGCCAAGAGATGAATACACATCCTTTTGATATTCAAGCGCATAGTAGAAAAGCGCCGCTGCAAGTGCAAAACCGCCGATCAACAAGCAATTCCGTAAAATTCTATCTCTCGTTTGACAGGAAAATTCTGCAAAATAACAGAAAGTAATAAATAAGCTTAATAAAATAAAGGGCAGAACCAGCGCGAGTCCTACAGCTCCTAAATTACCAGTAGCCGTTCCGCTTTCATCTGCTGTAATAGTAAAAAAATGTTCGATTAATAACACACCAAAAAGCGATATCCCTATACTAATCAACCAACTGAGACGTAACATATGCAAATCCTCCTTACCTGTCCACTATACAATTGTTTGGCATGCCATTCAATCAATAATAAGGAAAAGCAAATCTTTAACGTTGTAAGAAGGGCCATTATCAATTTTAGTTGTAAACCGTTCTCTAAAAAGAAACACTTCCATGATTTTTTGAATACGATGTATTAATTGTCCATTTTAGAAAATCCTTAAAGATAGAGGTAAAACAACATGAAGAAATTGATAATTATAATGGTATTTTTAACTGTAGGACTTGCAGGTTGTCAAGGGAAATCGGATAAAGAAAGGCAGCTCGAGGAACAAATTAAAGAGCTCGAACAGCAATTAGAAGAATCACAGCAGCAAGTGTCGTATGAAGCGTCCTCCGCAGATACCAGCGAAGAAGAGCCGGTCCTCAAACTGATCGACCCGATTACATCAAAGGTAGTGCGCACATTTTCGCCGATTGAGCTCGGATATGAAATGGATATTAACGCCTATATAAAAGAAATTGAAAAGTTGGCGGAGGAACTGGCAAGAGGAACCGATTCGGTGCCTGGCTATGATAAGAAAATGGTACTTGATCGTATTGATGAAAATGGTCAGTTAATGAAGGGTAGTCCAATGGTGATTTTAAAGGAAGATGAACTCGTAGAAAAAATGATTGCGGCATCTGATACCGGCGGCGAAATTCTTTTGCCGTTATATGAAACCGAAAGCGGCTATGAGGAGCAAGATATTGCTGTATTAGATGAAGTAAAGATTGCTTCTTTTACAACGTACTTCAACGCAAATGAAAAAGGAAGAAATAAAAACATTGAGCTGTCAGCTAAATCATTAAATAATGTCATTGTAGGAAGCGGAGATCACTTTTCCTTTAATACCATGGTTGGGCGACGGTCAGAGGAAAGAGGTTATCAGCCGGCAAAGGAAATCATTAATGGGGAATTAGTGATGGGAATAGGGGGAGGAATCTGTCAAACATCCTCTACTTTGTTTAACGCGGTCGACAAATTACCGATAACTATAGTGGAAAGACATCACCATTCTTTGGATATAGGTTATGTACCAAAAGGCAGAGATGCAACAGTTTCGTATGGATCACTTGATTTCCGATTCCAAAATACAAGCGGCGTTCCTTTTTTGCTCAAAACAGTTTATTTTGATGGTGTGCTGACGGTGGAAGCATGGACGTCACAAGAATACGAAATATTACTGGAAGCACTTCAGTAGTAAAAAGAGATTGCCTGAAAAGGGCAGTCTTTTTTTATGAAATGCAAAGGTATATATCTACCTATAAAAGATATTGCCACACCTGTAATCAAGGTATGCCCTTCTAAGAGTAAATAGATGAAAGAAAATAGACTTCTATTTTATAATGAAGAAAGGACAAAGGGGGAATCGTCGTGTTGACAAAAGATGATACAGTTTTAGTATTAATTGATATTCAAGGAAAGCTGGCGCAAATTGTAGATAGAAGTGAATCAGTTATCGGCAATATTGTCCGTGTAGTAAAAGGAGCTAAAGTGCTGGAGCTGCCAATTTTATGGATGGAGCAGTATCCAAAGGGTCTAGGGCCGACTGTACAGGAGATTGCAGATGAAGTCGGCGGTACGCCGATTGAGAAGATCACATTCAGCGCCTATGATACAGAGGAATTTGTCCAACAACTAGAGGCAACTGGCCGCAAGAAAGTGCTATTGGCCGGAATTGAAACGCATATTTGTGTATACCAAACAGCTGCCCACCTATTAGCGAAAGGCTACGAGGTGGAGGTATTGGCTGATTGTACATCTTCCCGTACAAAGGCCAATCATGAAGTCGGAATGAAGAAGATGCTGCAACTCGGTGCACAAATCACAAGTGTTGAAATGGCATTATTTGAAATGCAGGTCGTAGCAAAAGGCGAAGCTTTCAAGGAAATCAGCAAGATTGTAAAATAAACATAGAAGAAGAGGAGTCCCCAGTGAATAGAGGACTTCTCTTTTTTTGTTGATCTATTTTAGGATGGATGTGATTGATGAGAGCGTGCAATAGCAATCATAGGTTTTAGAAGAAGGCCACAAACTATGGCGTCGATTCAGAAGTTACTTTATTGCTCAATATCTCAATCCTTGCACTTAATTTCTGTCATGTATGATATGAAATTGGGGAAGGATTGGATATATAAAATATAAACTACTTGTCCATTTCAGAGGTTATTTAAATGAACTATTAATGAATTTTGGACCTGATCCTAAATGAAAGAGAGGGAAGAATTTTCTGCGTAGGCAAAAGTAACGCAGAAGATAGAAGCAAATGGCACTTCATCTTAACTGAAATGCCATCAAACTGATGTCCAACCTCTCTTATTTTCATCAGAGCTTTTCTTTTTTTACTCCAGGCCGCTCCCGGGGAGTGATGTTAACAATATAGTAGCTGATGATTAAAACCAAAATAACAAGAGAGAAAATGAGCGTGTCCATTGCATGCTCGTGCTCTACAATAATTAGTCGAACCATAGCTGTAATTCCTATATACAAAAAATAACGAAGGGGGAAGTGATAGTCCTCTTTAAAATATTTCACGATCATTGTAATGAATTCAAAGTACAGAAAAAAAACGAGGATATTCGCTAAGAAGTATTTGTAATCGCGCTTTTCTGAGGAAAAGACCATTTGTATAAACTCTACAAGCTCAATGATCATCATAATGCTCAAAACAACACCGAGCACCGTTAAGCTTATATTCAGAATGATTTGCAGCATTTGGGGGATAATCGTTTTTATGCTATTGACTTTAGCGAATTTATTTTCCATACACATCCTCCATTCCTGTAAAAGATATGTTTATTATCGCATAAAGTATCGTAAAATTCAGATATTTAACAAAATCTTCATAATGAAACCGTTTGCTAGCTATCTTTCGTGTATAATAGCTCTGATATAGGAGGAGAACGATGCAAAATTTTACACAATTTCAATTAAGTGAGCCGATTGAACAGGCTCTTGCAAAATTGGGCTATACAAGTCCAACAGAGGTGCAGCAAAAGGTATTACCTGCTGCTCTTTCCAATCTTGATTTACTTGTTAAATCCCAGACGGGAAGCGGCAAGACGGCTGCCTTTGCTATCCCAATCTGTGAACAGGTAGAATGGCTTGAAAACAAACCGCAGGCATTGATTTTGACCCCTACGAGAGAGCTGGCTGTCCAGGTGGCAGAGGAATTTACAAATATAGGGCGCTATAAACGTATTAAGGCTGTCCCCCTTTATGGGAAGCAGCCCTTCCACTATCAGCAAACAGAGTTGAAGCAAAAAACACATATTGCTGTAGGTACACCAGGCAGGGTACTGGACCATATCGAAAAAGGGACATTAAAGCTTGAGAAAATACGATATGTCGTCATTGATGAGGCAGATGAGATGCTGAATATGGGCTTTATTGAGCAGGTAGAGGCGATTCTTGGCTATATGCCAAAAAACAGAGTAACAATGCTTTTCTCAGCAACTTTGCCTGAAGCAGTAAAAGAACTGGCGGCACGGCATCTTATTGCACCAGCTGATATTGAAATACAGAAAGAGGTAGTAACGAAAACGATTGAGCATTATCTAGTAGAGGCAGCAGAAGAAGATAAGCTTCAGGTGCTTCAGGACATCACCATTGTGGAAAACCCGGATAGCTGTATTATTTTTTGCCGTACAAAGGATCGAGTTGATGAAGTACATGATGAATTATATGATCTGGACTATAGTGTCGATAAACTGCACGGAGGAATGGACCAATCAACGCGCCTCCTGGTCATGAACGATTTCAAAGAAGGAGCATTTCGTTATTTAGTCGCTACTGATGTGGCAGCCCGCGGCATTGATGTTGATCACATTACCCACGTTATTAATTATGATCTGCCACTTGAAAAGGAAGCATATGTGCATCGGACAGGCCGAACAGGAAGGGCAGGGTTGAGCGGTACAGCAATTACATTTGTTACGCCATATGAAGACGAGTTCCTAAAAGGAATTGAAGAATACATTGGATTTACTATTCCAAAGCGTGAACGTCCGGACGGGGAACAGGTAGTCAAAATGGAGATGCTGTTTGAACAAAAGATGAATCGTACACCTAAGAAGAAGCGAGTGAAAAAGGAGCTTGTAAACGAAGGGATTATGAAGCTCTATTTTAATGGCGGGAAGAAGAAAAAGCTTCGAGCAGTTGATTTTGTCGGTACAATTGCTAAAATACCCGGGATAAGTGCCGAAGATATCGGAATCATCACCATACTTGATACTTCTACCTTTGTAGAAATTCTAAATGGCAAAGGCCCGCTTGTACTAAAAGCAATGAAGGATACTCCGGTCAAAGGGAAAAAGTTAAAGGTACATGAGGCGAAAAGTAAATAAAAAGAGGTTTAAAAAATTTGAACTCTTTCTCTTTTGTAACAAGGGTAGTGGTTATTTGATGCCATTACCGAGATGAAAATTACTAGTAGATGTTTAATAAGTAGTAGAAGGGCTGTCCGATCATTGGACAGCCCTCTTTGGCTATTAGATATGTGTGCTTTCCAGCTTTTCAATGTAATAAAATTTACCTGCTGGTTTATTCGGAATGAGCGAATCCGCCGGAACAAGTATTGTTTGTTCTACTGTTACTTCATTACCGAGAGCCGTGCTTAATTCCTGCTGAATCGCAGCAATGTTTACTTCTTCCTCGTATTGAGCAAGGAAGTAAAGTTCTGTATCTCTTTGCTGGAGCTTCCAAATGAATGGAACAGATGATAGAGAGTAGACGATTTCATGTATATCATATAAGCTTTTTTCTTGTCCATCGATGTTCAATAAATCATCTTTTCGGCCGTAGTGCATTAATACAGGGGATGAACAGCCGCAAGAACAGGAATCAGCTGGCTTTATTTCTATATAATCTTCGTTAAAATAACGTAATAACGGCATCCCTTCACGTGCTGTTGAAATAACACAGCTTCCGGCAACATTTTCTCCTGCTGGTTGTCCTTTCTCATCAACTACTTCTACAGTAATTTTTGGATGAGTTAGGTGGAAATGACCTTCTTCACATGAGACAAAAATACCGCCAGTTTCTGTACTACCATAAAATAAATAGACGGGTACTCCCCAGCATTTCTCCATATATCGTTTTCTTGCCGGTGTCACAAGTTCACCGGCTACGACAATGGCACGCAATCTTTCAGTAGGTAAGGGTTTGTTCAGTTTCTTCGCTACATAATACAAATTCATTAATTCTGTCGGCCCGACTGTGAGTACAGTCGGTTTTGTTTTTTCCATAATGTCTAGCACACGAGGGATTGGTGCAACCTCGTTCCATTGGTCTGCACTGATAAAGCCGGCGCGGACTTTTTGGGCAGCCCAGTAAACAAGAAATGCAGGCAGTGCAACGGCAAATGGGAAACGGTTTAGTATAAGGTCGTTTTCTGTAAAGGCAAGTGCAGAATTGTTTAATACGGCTGCCTCTACCTCGATATCGCTATAGCTGAACCAACTAGATGAAGGTTTACCCGTTGTTCCACTTGTTTCATGATATGTCACTACATTTGAAAGGGATGTACCAAGTAATTCATAAGGGTCTGCCTCGCGAAGCTGTTGTTTTGTCGTAAATGGAATATCATTCCAGTCAGGTTGCACACCGCTTGAGAAGAGATGTTTATAAAAAGAAGACTTCTTCGCTGCTTCTACATAAATATTGTTTTCCAATTGCTCGCCCTTCTTTCCGCAAATTAGTTGTTATATTGCTGTGCTGCTAATTTCAATTCTGTTAAATAATTTTCCAGCTGGACGTTCAGATTTTGAATCATTTCTACTCCCGAAATCTGTACTTGTTTTGTGAAATCGGCATTCTGTGTGATTTCCTCTGAACCTGCTGATAGTTCCTGTACTGCTGCAGAGACTTCTGTAATCTGTTGTGAGACTTCATTGATCTTCTGCTGAATCAGATCGAATATTTCGTTCACCTGCCCAGCTACAGCCATACCTGTAGTGACCTGTGATTTACCTTCTTCCATATAGTTGACTGATTTATCAACATTCTGTTGAATGGAAGATACGATTTCGGCAATCTGATTAGATGAAGTTTTTACCTCTTCAGATAGCTTACGAACTTCATCTGCTACGATAGCAAAACCTTTGCCGTGCTCTCCTGCACGCGCCGCTTCAATAGCTGCATTTAAAGCGAGTAAATTCGTTTGGTTAGAAATATCCGTAATAGACTGAACGATTTTTCCGATATCAGTGGAATAGACGGCTAATTCATTTAACACGATGTTAAGGTGATCGACAGAAGTGTTGATTGCACCCATTTGTTTTTCAATGATAGCTACTGATTTTGCTCCTTCAACCGCCGTATCATTAGCTTCTTGAGAAGTAAAGGACACAGTTTGTGCATTTGTCGCTATATGTATGATCGCACCAGAAATGTTTTCCATAGCTGTCGTACTTTTTGCTACATTATCAGATTGCAGTAAAGCGCCCCCTTCTACTTCCTTGGCCAGGCTATTGATTTGCTCTAGTGTTTGAATGTACCTCTCTAAATTAGCAGGAGCGGCTTCATCAGTAGATACCGAAACAGCTATTTTAGGACTAGATGGAACTTCAGTTACTTCTATACTTTCATTAATCTCTAAAGGCACATTGGGTTGGCGGATAGAGAAGTAAGTATAAGCAGAGGTAATTAAAAGAAGAATGTTCAATGAAAGAGTCAGCCATTTACTTAGTTCTGAGGTAACGGAAAAACACGAGATAATAATAACGATGAAGCTGATAATTAAAGTGACTTTTGTACTTTTTGGGATTTTCATGATAGATATTTTTCCTTTCTTTTTTTATTGAATATTGCAACTTATTTCATAATACAATACCTTGGATGAAATTGGATAGATAATTGGTCGAAATAGTATAAATGGTATAAAGTATCTATTTTTAGAAACATCAAAAAGAGGAATGAGAATAAAAAAGCTACCGGATGGCCGGTAGCTTAAGGTGTATCGATTCAAAAGTTAAAAGTACGTGTATAAAGAAGCAGTTGAAAGACAAATGTCGTCTAGGGCTTAATGCTCTATGCCTTAATTAGGGGGAAACTGTGCTGCACTTTCTTTTTCAGTTTAGTCAGCTTTCGGAAAAAAGATTGTTATACAGGACAATAGTAGTGATTTCCTCCTGATAAATGAATAGGCTGTTATTTATTAATTAGTCTCTATTTTTTTTATGCAGAAGAGTTTTTGCTTTTTCTGTATTAGCAAAGTGCCATTTTGTTATAGATTTCAATACTGCTTCACCGTGTTTGGCTAAAATACGGGCCGCCATTTCATCTACCTTTCCACTGGCTCCTTTTTGCAATGGGAAGCCGATTGTACCTGCTAATCGATCCATCTCCTTTAAAAAAGCATATCTAGCAAGTATGGAAGCAGTGGCAACTGCTACATGAAGATTTTCAGCTTTTGTAGAAAACAGGACATTTTCACGCACAATTTCTTTTTCGTTTTTTATGTGATTGTAGTAGATACCACGTTCTGCAAACTGGTCGATTAAAATATAATCAGGGCGTTCAGGCGAAAGTTTGTGAAGTACATGCTTCAGTGCCTGATTATGCATCATTGCTTTGATCTTTCCTTGTGAATAGCCTTTCGCTTGTAGCGTATTGTATTTATCATTCCGAAGCGTTAAAACACTATGCATACAGACCTTCATCAAATCGGGTGCAATTTTCCTCATATAATCATCGATCAGCTGTTTCGAATCCTTGACGCCGAGCTCTCTCACTAATTCTATCTTATCCGCTGGTACATATACCGCCGCGACTGTAACTGGTCCAAAATAGTCTCCGGTCCCTGTTTCATCCGAACCAATCACCGAAAGGTTAGCGAAATTTTCAGGAAGTGCGTCACCCTTTGCGGAGCTGACAGACTTTGCAGCGGGGTTCCCCGTTCCGAAGCGTGCTGATTCACGAGCAGCCCCGGCCCCCTGAAACATTACTTTTCCTGATTTGTAAACAGTGATTGCTGTATCTGCTAATTTCGCGGCAAATATTACGCCGGGAGCGTTCCGTTCTACGCGGTCAGAAGCATAATAGCTCTGCACTTTTGCCATTTCCTCTGTTGAAAGCTGTAATACAATGTTCGTCATTCGATTTCATCCTTATTTTTTCAATTTATTTAAGTGTACAGGTGTGACAGGGGTACTGTCTAATGCAAAAGGTTGTGAGCTATTTAAACTAGGAGCGACAAGAATTTTTCACAAACAATCCAGACATTGGCTATATTGTTAGATTACTTTAGAAAAAATTACTCTACTTTACGGAAAATCAGTTACAATGAGAGATGGAGAAAGGCAGGAAATACCATAGTCCTCTCGATTATCCAACTTCGAGACAGCAACCAACTAATTCATAAAATTGTGAGGACATCACATAGTAAGGAGTGAATGTTTAGATGCAGGTAGGCGACAAGCTACGACAATTAAGAATTTATAAAGGGTTGTCCCAAGCCGAACTGGCAGAAGGCATTTGTTCGACAGCATACTTAAGCAAGGTGGAGAACTGCAAAACTTCACCATCATCTAAATTTATTGAGAAGATTACAAAAAAACTTGAAGTGGAACCATCAGTTTTCAGTACGGATAAATCCATTTATTATACGAAGCTAATCCGCCAGCTTGAAGAGAAGGTAAAGCGGCAGGAGGAATTGAATGAAAAAAATGTTTCTACATTATATTTAGCTTTATATGAAACGTTATCAATGGATTTGCATGTAAAGGTATTTAATTTGTTGATGAGACATTACATAAAGAATAAACTTCATCCCGAGGCTCAGAAATTATATGAGTTATGTGAGAAGATGATTCCGATGGAGACCGGATTGACGTTGGAAGATCCTCATGACATATTTACTTTTTATAATTTGTTGGGTAACTATTTTTATAAACAACAGCAGTTTCACTCGGCGGATTACTATTATACAAAAGCCAAAGATTATGGCGAAAAAAGCCCGTTAGAACTTGCTAGAATATTCTTTAATTTGAGCTTAACCAAGCAACGCATTTTTGATGATATGCATATCAGTCTCATATATGCAAAGCAGGCATACGACTTGTTTGAACAAGAAAAAGCTCAGAATGAAATGATTAATGTATTAATATCTATGGCTGTACAATATACTCATAACCAAAATTTTGAAGCGGCTAAATCGAGTTTACAGGCTGCCCGCCAAAAAATTGAACAAAATCCAAATATCGAATTGAATTCTACCTTGTTTATGATGGAATATCATTATGGCAAGTTATATGAAGCAATGGGCGAAGAAGAAGCGGCACTGCAAAAATATAAAGAATTAACAGATACTTTGGAGGAGCACTCATCATTAGTATATGTATTGAAAAGTATGATAGATTTATATTTTAAACAAAAAAAGTGGTTGCAAGTTGAAAATTATTGTAACCGAGCTATAGAATTGGCTAATTTGTTTCAAATGAACTACATATATATTGAATTAATCATAGTTAAGGCAAATATGATGCGAATTAAACTGGATGAAATCGGATATGAAAAGGAAATGAAAAAAGCACTAACTCTTGCTAAGGAAGCGTCATTAGGAAAGCTAATTAAAGAAATTGGGCAAATATTAGGCGATTATTATCTGGAACTTCGCTATTATAAAAAAGCTAGTGAATACTACAAAATGGCTTTACAAGCTCAAAAATAGTTGGGTTTTAAGAAGTTAGGATACAAAAGTTATTTTGCTGTTAGTTAAATTTCACTATAAAATTTAACGGTTAAGAGGGTGAAATTTTATATTATTTTACTCCTATATATTAACTTAAATAGTTCTATATAATGTGATTAAACATAAAAGGAGGTTAATTATATGAAAAAACTTTTAGTTGTAATTGCTGCTGTTTTAACAATTGGTGTAGCGGCTTTAGCTGGAACATCATCTACTGAGCAAGCTTATGATACCTGGCAGCCTGAGCCTATGATGATGAAATCTGTGGGAAAGATTTTCGTTGATTAAAGAAACCCTAACAAAAGTATATGGGGGTCCGACTTATTTAACGATACCGTGCTCGATTCGATCGGCAGCTTCCATCATACCGTATCAGCAGCCAATTCTACATAAAAACGTACTTGCGCAAATGCTGCAGCAAAGCCTTCATGATGTAAATAAAGAAGGATCCGGAGTGGATATGGTCCCAATTATTTTATGTCCGAAAGCTTTCTTGATTGACGGACTTGATGCAAAGGGATGCTATGTATATGACTTTATACAGCATCAGATGGTTTACGGCGCTCTCCACGTAGAGTATGAGTTCGAGAAACCCTATACAATTGTGGTTGGCTATATGGCAACGCAGCGCCAACCGAAGTTTGATGATCGATTTACGCACTTTTCTTCGCTGCTTGAAGATATACAGATCGACAGCATCAATCAAGAATTAACAATGCAGCTTTATGATGAGCCGCAGCAAGTTCACTTAACACACCTTATCTCTAGAAGGTAGCGGTTAACACCACTACTTTACGTTGAATGGAATACAACGACACTTAACAAATAATTCGCTTAAACAATAATTCACTTAAACAATAATTCACTCAAGGCACTTCCTTCCAGGGGAGTGTTTTTTATATGTAGATAAGAAGCTCAGGAATGGTAATGAAACATTTTAAAACGGTGTGATGTACCTTACACTAAGAGCAGGTTTTTACTGATGATTTGTTATTGAGGTTTCATAAAAAAATGAATACTGAGGATGAGGAAGCTATGACATCTATATTACAGGACAGACTGAGCAGAGGTTACGTGATCAAGACACAACGGAAAAAAAGCTCCCGGTAGTCATTCGTACCGAGAAAGAAGGAGCGGTAGTAGTAATCCGGATATTGAAGGATTTTTCGTATAGGAAGACGAAGATTATACTATAAGCAGACAGGGGCAATAATGGCGTCGCCGGCTTTATGATCGCAGCACCGCACGACCTATTTAATTTGTAATCGGCTTTCAAAAAATTTGAGGTTTATCTTCATGATTCCCTGGCTGGGAAAACGCTAAAGGGCTATAGATTGCAGAAGCTAACAGTTGAAACAGGGAATAAGTTGCTATGTCTAAATGGTAAATGGTATGATATATATTATGATTTTATACATAATCGAGGCAGATATCTGCCCTTTAAGCAAGAAGCCGAAACAGAGTTAGCGGGCTTAGGTGCTTAGGTTGTTATTGCTTATGCTGGTGGGGGGGTTCACTTTGGCTGAACAAGAAAAAAACCGGATTTCAGTAGAAATATACGGGCAGACGTATAAGGTTGTCGGTCCTGAGTCTACGGGCCATATGAGATTAGTCGCTTCAATCGTAGATGATAAAATGCGTGAAATTAGCGTCCATAATCCAACATTGGATAATGCAAAGCTCGCTGTATTAACAGCTGTGAATACCGTTCATGAATACCTAAAGCTGAAAGAGCAAGTAGAGGCGCTTGAGGAGCAACTGAAAAAGTTAAAGGATTGAAGTAAATGCTGGATTTATTAATATTGCTTATTTTTATTGCGGGAATTATTGTGGGAGCGAGACGCGGGCTTGTAGTACAGGCAATTCATATGTTTGGATTTCTACTAGCCGTCGTTGTTGCACTCATTTATTATAAGCCGCTTGCGCAGAAGTTTTTACTGTGGATTCCCTATCCGGGGTTTGCAGAAAGTGCAACTTCTACATTGGAGCTTGTCGGCATCGATGCAGACCGCACGTTTTATCGGGTCATTGCGTTTGCACTGATTTTCTTTGCAGTCAAGATTCTTTTACAGATTCTTGGATCAATGCTTGATTTCTTGAAATACTTGCCGGTACTCGGCAGCATTAATCGCCTGCTTGGAGCAGTGCTTGGTTTTGTAGAGGTATATTTCCTATTATTTATCCTCTTATATGTATTGGCACTTCTGCCGCTAGAAGGTATACAGACCCGGCTCGATGGGTCGTTTATCACCGGACTGATGCTGGAGCATACGCCGTTCATTTCGTCTATGTTCCAGAAATGGTGGTATATTTACTCAAAATAATGACAAAACGTAAATACTTCTCTCGGTTAGGGAGAAGTATTTTTGCGATTATCAGAGGAGGCAACTTCATTGAATAAAAAAATCATTATCCGTACATTGGAGAAAATTGCATTATACATGGAATTACAGGGAGAGAATCCGTTCAAGGTTTCAGCATTCCGCAAAGCAGCAGCGGCACTGGAAACGGATGAGCGCAGCCTTAGTCAGATAGATGATATTACAGCGATTAAAGGAATTGGTAAAGGAACGGCTGCTGTTATTCATGAATTGATGGAAACAGGCAAGTCCAGTGTTCTTGAAGAGCTGGAGGCTGCCGTGCCGAAAGGGCTGGTACCACTTATGAAGCTGCCTGGACTTGGCGGAAAGAAATTGGCGAAGCTGTATCAAGAGCTGAATATTGTGGATGCAGCCTCGCTAAAGGCAGCATGTGAGGCTGGCCAAGTGAGGGCATTAGCTGGGTTTGGTGCAAAAACAGAGGAAAAGATCTTGAAGGAGCTTGAAAATTTCGGGGCACGTGTTGAACGTCTGCCAGTATGGGAACTAGAGCTTATTGTCTTTGAGATTAATGAACTGCTGGCAAGTTTGCCTGAAGTACAGAAGTTTTCTGTTGCCGGGAGTTTCCGTCGTGTGACAGAGACAAGTAAGGATATCGACTTTATTATTGCTACGGAAAATTATGAGACAGTTCGGGAAGCCATCTTATCCCGCCTGCCAGTGCAGGAGACGATTGCAGCCGGTGATACAAAGGTATCCGTCATATTGGATTTAGAAAATCCCGTAAGTGTGGATTTCCGTTTAGTAAAGCTGGATGAATTTGCGACAGCTCTGCATCACTTTACAGGTTCGAAAGATCATAATGTACGGATGCGCCAGCTGGCAAAGTCACAAGGAAAGAAAATTAGTGAGTACGGAGTCGAACAACCAGATGGATCACTCGTGACATTTGAAACGGAAGAAGCATTTTTTGCCCATTTCGACTTGCCATTCATTCCGCCGACTGTTCGAGAAAACGGGCGTGAACTCGAACGGCTTGATGAGCTTGAAACACTTCCACAGCTTGAAGATATCGTTAGTGATCTTCATATGCATACGACATGGTCTGATGGAGCACATTCTGTAGCAGAGATGGGAGAAGCGTTAATTGCACGCGGCTACACATATGGGGTCATTACCGACCACTCGCAGTATTTAAAAGTAGCCAATGGATTGACGCCGGAACGATTGGACAAGCAAAAATTGGAGATTTTTGCATTCAATGAAGCCCATCCGGATTTCCGCCTGTACCGCGGGACAGAGATGGACATTTTACCGGATGGAAGTCTTGATTTCGAGGATGATGTAATGCGAGAACTCGACTTTGTTATTGCTTCTATCCATTCTAGCTTCTCGCAGCCTCAAGAGAAAATTATGGAACGGCTCCATACAGCAATGAGAAATCCGTATGTACATATGATTGCCCATCCAACTGGGCGTATCATTGGACAGCGTACTGGATATGACCCGGATGTCCCGCAGTTAATTGATTGGGCTGCAGAGTATGGTAAAATTTTAGAATTAAATGCCAATCCTTATCGTCTCGATTTAGCTGCAGAATATTTGCAAATAGCAATGGAGAAAAACGTACCAATTGCGATTAATACAGATGCCCATGCGATTGATCAATTACGTTTCATGGATATTGGTGTAAAATATGCACAAAAGGCTTGGGTGAAAAAAGAGTTGATTGTTAACACATGGAATTTGAATCAATTTGAGGAGTTCATCCGTAAACATAAATAATTTGATTTTTGGAGGTGTCTTTCATGATTGCGGAGCGCGCATTGAAAACACTAGAATTTGATAAAGTACGTCAACAGGTTGCAAGCTTCTGCACCTCTTCCATTGGAAAAAGTGCCGTTGATGAGCTTGTGCCCGAAACAGATTTTGATACGGTAGTAGCCTTGCTAGAAGAGATGGATGAGGGGCTGTCTATCCTGCGAGTTAAGGGAAATGTTCCAATGGGTGGCATCTTTGATGTTAGACCGCATGCAAAGCGTGCCCAGATTGGCGGGATGCTGAGCCCGATGGAATTGATGGAAATCGCCAGCACGATTCGCGCAAGCCGCATCTTACGTAATTTCCTGGAAGACATTGAGTCGGAGGAAGCTGTTCAAATTCCTCACTTTTTAGAGCGTAAAGAGCAAATGCCGATCTTGACAGCGCTTCAGCATGAAATTAATGACTGCATCGATGAGAATGGCGGCGTGCTTGATTCTGCAAGCCCGGCGCTGCGCTCTATCCGCCAGTCCCTGCGTGCTGAGGAAGCAAAGGTTCGTCAAAAACTGGAGAGTCTGATTCGAGGAGCAAATGCGGCGAAAATGCTGTCGGATGCGATTATTACGATTCGTAACGATCGTTTTGTAATTCCCGTAAAGCAGGAATACCGTGGTCACTACGGAGGGATTGTGCATGATCAATCATCCTCTGGACAGACACTTTTTATCGAGCCGGATGCAGTCGTACAAGCAAACAATGAAGTACAGCGTCTAAAAGTAAAGGAGCAGGCGGAAATCGAGCGTATTTTGCTTGAGCTTTCAGCGAAAGTGCAGGAAGTAGCACATGATTTGTTTGTGCTTGTCGGTCTGCTTGGAGAAATAGATGTCGTGTTAGCAAAAGGCAAATATGGGCAGGCAAATAAATGCACGATGCCGAAAATGAATAATGAAGGCTATACAAAATTAGTTCGCGCAAGACATCCGTTGCTACCGATTGAGGAAGCGGTTCCAAATACAATTGAATTCGGTCGTGAAATTACAGCAATTGTCATTACGGGTCCAAATACAGGTGGTAAAACAGTTACATTAAAAACAGTAGGGTTATGCACGATAATGGCTCAGTCTGGGCTGCCGGTACCGGCTTTGGATGGTTCGGAGCTTGCTGTGTTTGAGCAGATTTTTGCTGATATTGGTGATGAACAATCGATTGAACAAAGCTTATCGACGTTTTCTTCTCATATGGTAAACATCGTAGATATTTTATCGAAATTTGATGACCGCTCACTTGTGCTATTTGATGAACTTGGAGCGGGTACAGATCCGCAGGAAGGTGCAGCTCTTGCTATTTCCATCTTGGATGAGGTTGTTGGATACGGAGCGCGCGTTATGGCAACAACCCACTATCCGGAATTAAAGGCTTATGGCTACAACCGTCCTAGCGTTGTGAATGCTTCTGTAGAATTTGATGTAGAGACACTGAGTCCTACATATCGTCTATTGATTGGTGTTCCTGGACGTTCCAATGCCTTTGAGATTTCTAAGCGACTGGGTCTTGGCGAGCATATTATCAGCCAGGCAAAAACCTTCACAGGAACAGATCGTCATGAAGTGGAATCGATGATTGCATCGCTGGAAGAAAGCCGTCTGCGTTCGGAAAAGGAAGCAGATGAAGCACATGAATTGCTAGAAGAAGCAGAACAATTAAAAGCTCAATTAGAAGAACGAATCCGTGTATATGATGAAAAGAAAGATAATCTTGAGAAGAAAGCCAGAGATAAAGCGCGTCGTATAGTGGATGATGCAAAGGCGGAAGCAGAAAAGATTATCTCTGAGCTGCGAGAAATGCAAAAAAACGCAAGCCGTGTTGTCAAAGAGCACGAACTGATTGATGCTAAAAAACGTTT
Source organism: Lysinibacillus sp. (assembly GCA_031181585.1). Lineage (GTDB taxonomy): Bacteria > Bacillota > Bacilli > Bacillales_A > Planococcaceae > Lysinibacillus_B. The sequence continues at coordinate 27,167 of JAPSKP010000001.1, read as the reverse complement.
GGAAGAAGCAGCACCGAAGGAAGAAAACAAAGTACTGAAAAAAGCGGTTGCAGAACGCGAGCGTGCGCAGAACCTCAAAGTTGGTGATGAGGTGAAGGTGCTTAGCTATGGACAAAAAGGTACGATTTTAGAAAAAGCGGGAGAGCAGGACTGGGTAGTACAAATCGGTATCTTGAAAATGAAGCTGAATGAATCTGACCTGCAGTACATTAAGCCTGAAAAGGAACAGCCGACACGCACGATGGCGAACGTCAAAAACCGCAGCGGCCATGTGAAGCTTGAATTGGATCTCCGAGGGGAACGTTACGAAGAAGCTCTTTTACGTACAGAGAAATATTTAGATGATGCACTATTAGCAAATTATCCGCGTGTATCAATTATTCACGGTAAAGGAACAGGGGCTCTGCGTCAAGGAATTCAACAATACTTGAAGACACATAAACGTGTGAAATCATTCCGCTATGGTGAGGCAGGAGAAGGCGGCTTCGGGGTAACCGTAGTCGAATTAAAATAAAAGGGGAGAAGAGAATGCTCGGTTCATCATTTTGGCAAAACCCTTTAGTAGAAACTGCAGGTTATTTCAGTGTAGTTGTCCTTTGTTTAGTAGTATCGATGGTCATTTTTGAAATCGTTACAAAATATAGAAACTGGGAAGAAATTAAAAAAGGTAATGTTGCCGTTGCACTTGCTACAGGTGGGAAAATATTAGGGGTGTGTAATATATTCCGCTATTCCATTGAACGCCATTCTACTTTAGGAGAAATGATTGGCTGGGGTTTATATGGATTCATGCTATTAATTTTCGCTTATATTTTATTTGAATTTTTAACACCTAAATTTAAGGTAGATGAAGAAATCGAGAATGATAACCGTTCTGTTGGATTTATATCCTTTACCATTTCAGTAGGTCTTTCATTCATTATTGGGGCAAGTATTTTATAGGAGTAAAGAGATGGAGAAATTATCTAAAATACTAATTGTCGTATGCATTATTTTTTTAGCGGTTGGCATATACTATTTGTCCACTGTATAAAATGGAAAGTAGCAGATGTAAAAAATACATTTGCTGCTTTTTTATATTAGAAAAATATATTTATAAAACAATGCAGGCATTTAATAGAAATAAATGGCTGTTAACGTTATTTGAGTCATAACATTAACAAGAAAAAACGTGCATATTCGAGCATAAAACGAAAAATAAAGTAAAAATCAATTGAATCCGCTTTCTTTTTTAATTATAATGTTGAATAATCAGAAAATTAAAAAGTATGAGGCGAAGGGGCGAGGTTCTATGACGGAAAAGGTATGGTTAAAGAAATATCCAGAGCAGATTCCGCATGAAGTTGAAATACCGGAAATACCGGTTTATCAATTTTTGACGGATGCTTACAAAGCAAGTCCGGGTAAAGTAGCAATTCACTTTTTAGGCAAGGATATTACGTATAGGGAAGTATACGAGTCGGCGATTAAATTTGCTAATTATCTGGGGAGGCTGGGTGTGGAAAAAGGTGATCGGGTAGCAATCATGCTGCCAAACTGTCCACAGGCAGTCATAGCTTACTACGGAATTTTGTATGCAGGAGGGATCGTTGTCCAAACGAACCCGCTTTATACAGAGCGCGAGCTGCAGTATCAGATGACTGATTCTGGAGCGAAAGTCATCTTAGGTCTCGACATTTTATACCCTCGTATTACAAAGGTATTGAAGGAAACTCAGATAGAACATGTCATCGTAGCAGCCATCAAGGATTATCTGCCATTCCCGAAAAACCTCGTCTATCCATTTATCCAGAAGAAGCAATATGGATTCACTGTCAAAGTGGAACATAGCGGCATGAATCATCTATTTACAGAAATCATGCGTTCCGCGCCGATCAAAGAGCTTGAAGTCCCATTTGATTTTGAAGAAGATCTAGCATTACTGCAATATACGGGAGGCACTACAGGGTTCCCGAAAGGAGTTATGCTAACGCATAAAAATTTGATTGCCAATACAACGGCGTGTAGTCATTGGTTATATAAATGTGTAGACGGCGAAGAAACGATTCTGGGGCTCCTGCCATTCTTCCATGTATATGGAATGACGACTGTGTTGATTTTATCAGTTATGAAAAGAAGCAAGATGGTGCTGCTGCCAAAGTTTGATGTCGAGGATACATTAAAGACGATTGATAAACAAAAGCCGACATTATTCCCTGGAGCACCAACAATGTATATTGGCCTGCTGAACCATCCTGATTTAGGCAAGTATGATTTATCATCAATCAAAGCCTGTATAAGCGGTTCTGCTCCACTGCCGGTTGAAGTACAGGAAAAGTTTGAGGAAATTACAGGCGGTAAGCTGGTAGAAGGTTATGGTCTGACAGAGACTTCCCCTGTCACGCATGCCAATTTCATTTGGGACGATCGCGTCAATGGGTCAATCGGAGTACCATGGCCCAATACTGATGCTGTCATTTTACGCTCAGGCGATAGTGAAATAATGCCGCCGGGAGAAATAGGAGAGATTGCGATCAAAGGTCCACAGGTAATGAAGGGATATTGGAATCGCCCAGAGGATACGGCTATGACATTTGCAGATGGCTGGTTCCTTACTGGAGACCTAGGCTATATGGATGAAAACGGATACTTCTACGTAGTGGACCGCAAGAAAGATATGATCATTGCAGGGGGCTATAATATCTATCCACGAGAAGTCGAGGAAGTATTGTATGAGCATGATGCGATTCAAGAATGTGTAGTAGCAGGGATTCCTGATCCGTACCGTGGAGAGACAGTGAAAGCCTATATCGTTCTGAAGGAAGGACATACCGTAACGGATAAAGAATTAAATACTTATTGCCGTCAAAATCTGGCTTCCTATAAAGTACCTCGATTATATGAGTTCCGTAATGAGCTGCCGAAAACAGCTGTTGGGAAAATTCTGCGCCGTACACTGGTGGATGAAGAAAAAGCAAAAATGGCAGCAGAACAAGAAGCAAAATAGGCAGGCAACTATTGACAAAATCATGAACAACTTATAATATGGAGACATGAATGAATGGTCATTCATGTTTTCATATTTTTTTGGTGGTGAACAACTTGAAACGAAATAAACCCAAATATAAACAGATTATCGATGCAGCAGTAATCGCCATTGCAGAAAATGGCTATCATCAGGCACAAGTATCGAAAATCGCCAAGCAGGCTGGGGTCGCAGACGGAACGATCTATTTGTACTTCAAAAACAAGGAAGATATATTAATTTCTGTTTTTCAAGAAAAAATGGGGGTTTTCGTGGACAATTTACAAGATATAATAAAAAATGAAAGTAGTTCATCTGAAAAGTTAGCTCAGATGATCGAAAATCATTTCCAAGTTTTAGCGAAAGACCGTCATTTAGCGACCGTTACCCAGTTAGAGCTAAGGCAGTCGAATAAAGAAATTCGTCTGAAGATTAATGCTATTCTAAAAGAGTACCTTATGCTGTTGGATCAAATTTTGATCGATGGGATGCTTTCCGGCGAGTTCAATACTACGATGGATGTTCGTCTTGCCCGGCAAATGGTATTTGGTACTGTGGATGAAATAACGACAACCTGGGTGATGAACGAATACCGTTATGATCTTGTAGCGTTGACGCCGAAAGTGACACAGCTAGTGCTAAATGGGTTAAAAGCTTAAAAGGGGTGTGGGAGAATGGAGTTTCTAAGTTGGAAAGTAGAAGATAGTGTAGCGGTTGTATCGATTAATCGACCACCGGCAAATGCATTATCGCAAGTTTTAATCAAAGAAGTAGACGAGCTGTTAGATGCAGTAGAACATGATGAAGCTGTTCGTGTCATTTTGTTGCATGGCGAAGGCCGCTTCTTCTCCGCTGGTGCTGACATCAAGGAATTTACAGATATCCAGACAGGTGAAGAATTTTCAAAATTGGCACAAAACGGGCAAGTCGTATTCGAACGTTTAGAGACGTTCCCAAAACCAGTAATTGCCGCAATTCACGGCGCCGCTCTTGGAGGCGGACTGGAACTTGCTATGAGCTGTCATATGCGATTTGTTACTGAAACAGCAAAGCTTGGCTTACCAGAACTCCAGCTAGGGATTATTCCCGGGTTTGCGGGAACACAGCGTCTACCTCGCTATGTAGGGGTAGCAAAGGCGGCAGAGATGATGTTTACAAGTGATCCGATTTCAGGGGTGGAAGCGGTTCAGTGGGGATTAGCGAACCGTTCATATTCAGATGAGGACCTACTACCGAAAACATTAGAATTGGCGAAAAAGATTGCTAAGAAAAGTCCAATCGCATTAAAGGCAGCGATACATACGCTGCAATATTCTAAGCCTGCTTCCTTCTTCGAGGGAGTATCGGCAGAGGCGGAAAGTTTTGGTACGGTATTCGTGTCAGAGGACGCCAAAGAAGGTATTCAAGCATTTATTGAAAAACGCGAGCCGGTATTTAAAGGCAAATAAATCAGCTTTCTGGAGGTTAGTAAAATGAATATTTATGTATTAGTGAAACGTACGTTTGACACAGAGGAAAAAATCGTTGTATCAAATGGCAAAATCCAAGAAGACGGTGCTGAATTCATCATTAATCCATACGATGAGTACGCAATTGAAGAGGCGATTCAAAAACGTGATGCTTTCGGCGGTGAAGTGACGGTTGTAACAATCGGTGGCGAAGACGCAGAAAAGCAATTACGTACAGCGCTTGCGATGGGTGCCGACAAAGCAGTATTAATTAATACGGAAGACGATTTAGATGAGCAGGATCAATATACGACAGCTTATATTCTAGCTGAGTATTTAAAAGATAAAGAGGCTGACTTGATTTTAGCTGGTAACGTAGCAATCGACGGAGGCTCAGGCCAGGTTGCACCACGTGTAGCTGAATTATTAGGCATCAATTATGTAACAACAATTACGAGTCTTGAAATCGATGGTCAAACTGTAAAAATCGTACGTGACATCGAAGGGGATTCAGAAGTGCTGGAAACTTCTTTACCATTATTAGTAACGGCACAGCAAGGTTTGAACGAACCGCGCTATCCTTCTTTACCAGGAATTATGAAGGCGAAGAAAAAGCCGTTAGAAGAGCTTGAGCTTGATGATTTAGATATCGACGAGGACGATGTAGAAGTGAAGGTAGAAACAGTTGAAATCTATCTCCCACCTCAAAAAGCAGCTGGTCGTATTTTAGAAGGAGACTTACAGGATCAAGTGAAAGAACTTGTAAATCTACTTCACATAGAAGCAAAGGTAGTCTAATAAAGACGGTAACGGAGGGGTAACTTATGACAAAGAAAGTATTAGTTTTAGCTGAAACTCGTGAAGGCAGCCTACGTAATGTATCATTCGAGGCGATTGCTGCTGGTAAAAAAATCGCTGATGGCGGTGAAGTAGTTGGGGTATTAATCGGTGAGGGTGTTGCAGGAGTAGCAAACGAGCTGATTGCATATGGAGCAGATCGCGTTGTAACAGTGGAACATCCACATTTAAAAACATATACTTCTGATGGTTTCTCACAAGCATTTATGGCAGTGGTAGATCGAGAAGGTCCAGAAGCAATCGTATTTGGCCATACATCTCTTGGAAAAGATTTGTCTCCAAAAATTGCTTCGAAGCTGCAATCCGGTCTTATCTCTGATGTAACAGAAATTGAAGGCTCTGGTAATGATGCTTTATTCATCCGTCCTATCTATTCAGGTAAAGCATTTGAAAAAGTGAAAGTGAAAGATGGCGTTGTATTTGTGACAATTCGTCCAAATAACATTGCTCCGCTTGAAAAAGACGGCGGCCGCTCTGGTGATGTTGCTGCAGTTTCAGTAGACATTACAAACCTGCGTACAATTATTAAAGAGGTTGTACGTAAATCTACAGAAGGTGTAGATTTATCCGAAGCGAAAGTAGTCGTAGCTGGTGGACGCGGCGTAAAATCTGAAGAAGGCTTTGAGCCATTAAAAGAGCTTGCTAATTTACTAGGCGGTGCGGTTGGAGCATCTCGTGGTGCCTGTGACGCTGAATACTGTGACTACTCGCTGCAAATCGGTCAAACAGGTAAAGTTGTAACACCTGATCTATACATTGCTGCAGGGATTTCAGGAGCAATCCAGCACTTGGCTGGTATGTCAAACTCTAAAGTTATCGTTGCAATCAATAAAGACCCAGAAGCGAACATCTTTAAAGTGGCGGACTACGGTATCGTTGGAGACTTATTCGAAGTTGTTCCAATGTTAATCGAAGAATTCAAAGCATTAAAAGTTAATGCATAATAAATAACTTCTTTCTGAAAAACTAGTTTTTCAGAAAGAGCAGGGCATGAATCTGATAGGATGTCAGATTCATGCCTTTTTTGTCATACAACGAAACGAAATCCCCTTCAACTTGCTGGACCTTCAAGCAGAAGGGGATTTTTGGGCTGCTCAAATACCATTATAGAGGTAGCCGTATTAGCTGTATTGTGATGATGAGAAGAAAACTCATCAAAAGTTATGCCTTCTTCTTGTATATACCGGCAAAGCTTCTTAACGTAATAATCCTTCTTAGGAAATAAGTAAGTTGTCATACGCCGTGTTTCAGCATGTCTTCTATCAAAAAAGCAAGGTAGAGGTTAGTTTTTGTAAATGTATTGCTGAGATCCATATCGAGCAGCATCTCAAGTTTATTGACCTTATATAGTACGGTATTCCTATGGATAAAGGCACGCTGGCTAATTTTTATAGTGCTGCCGTTCTCCTCGAGAAATATACGTAGAAATGAAACGAAATCGGTACCTTGCAATTCATCATATCGATAGAGTCTGCCGAGCATATTTTGACGAAATTGCTCGATTACCCTTTGATTGTCGACATTCATAATGATTTGATAGGCGCCCATATCTTTATACTTGTATAAGTAGCGATTATTGTGGAGCTGGGCAAGCCGGATAACAGTGAGAGCTTCCTCATAGCTTTTATGGATTTCCCCTGGAGCGGAATAAAATCCACCCATCCCGATGGAAAGCCCAAGTTCCCCATATTTCTCTTCAACCTTTTGATAAATTCCTTCTACAGTAGTAGAGAATGGTATGGTAGCGGTTTTAACTCTAGTACGGTCAATCAGATAGATTAGCTGATTGCGGTATTGAAAATGGATGAACTGTTCATAGCGCTGCTGGAATGCTAGTAGAATCATAGCATTGTAGCGTTGAATACTGATGGAGTCGTCCCTAGCAGTACAGACGATAATGCCATATTCCGTATTCTTTGGGAAGCCAAGCTGCTCTAATGTTTCTGCCAGATGGAGTTCATGCTGCTGATAGTTGAAAAGGAGTTGATGCATGACCTGCTCTTCGCTAGAACGTTCCTGCTGGTTGGCAGTGATGAACTGGAAGGTTGTTTTTAAGAGGTCTGTAACGCGATGCTTCCAATCCATTTGGAACAGTGGATACTCATGTTCGTTTGCAAAATGGATGAGACTGCTAGGTATATCCGAAATATAGGGCCCAGTATTGATGATGAAGCCGGCCGTGCGTTTTTCATAGGCCACTTTTACAAGCTGCTCGAGGAAGTCTTTGTCGTTTGCAATGTAGACGCCTGTTGTAACAATGAGTTCATTCGGCCGGCAAAATATAGTAAGCTCTTCTTTCTCAAGTATATTGATGCCGCTAATCTTGCGATAGAAGCCATTTTCGCCCGCTATCAACCTTAGTTGAGGAAAAAGTGAGGACTGTATCATATGTGAAATCGTAGACATAGACTCATCTCCCTTCTTTTATGTAATAAAATATACCATTATGCTTGGACGAATGCACAAAAAATTTTGATTATTCGAACATTTACATAGAAAATCCCAATATTTATAATCGTTTTAAGTAATTTACTACAAGACAATACATGAGAAGGGGAGTGCAAAGGATGTATAAATGCAATCAGATTCGCCTGCAGCAAACAATCGAATACTTCAGTCGATTTGGAGCCACGGAAAATGGCGGCGTAACAAGACTTTCCCTATCTGAGGAGGATTTAGCCGCAAGACAATATTTTAGGGAATGCTGTGAAGCGCTGGGAATGGAAGTGAAGGTGGATGACATGGCAAATATGTATGCTGTGCTTTCCGGTAAGTACGACTTGCCCCCCATTGTCATGGGCTCCCATTTAGATTCCGTCGTGAAAGGCGGACGGTTTGATGGCGTCCTTGGCGTTCTCACTGCATTGGAGGCGGTAAGAACGATTGTTGATAACGATATTGAATTGGAAGCACCATTGATGATTGTAAACTTTACAAATGAAGAAGGCGCCCGGTTTGAGCCTGCCATGATGAGTTCAGGGGTTATCACCGGAAAGTTTGAAAAAGAAACAATGCTGAGGTCCGTTGATAGGGAAGGCATAACATTCGCTGAGGCGCTTTCAAAAAGCGGCTATGAAGGGAAAGCAGAAAATCGTTTGAAGGAGGCGTATGCTTATCTCGAGCTGCATATTGAACAGGGACCTGTCCTTGAAGCAGAAGGGATCGAAATTGGCGTAGTAGAGGGCGTGATGGGGATGGTCTGCTATGAAATCCACATCAAAGGGGAATCCAACCATGCCGGGACGACGCCTATGAAAATGCGCAAGGATCCGATGCTCCTCGCTGCCAAGTTGATCAGTTATTTAGACAAGGAGCTTGGTGATGTGGATGAAACGCTCGTCTATACATTTGGACGGATGCATACAATGCCAAACATCCCTACTGTTATCCCGAGCGAAGTAATTTTTACAATCGATTCGCGCCATAAGGATCCAAACATTATGGAGCAGGTGGAGAATATTCTGCGTAGTCTCCCAAAAGAAGACAGTGGATGCACGGTACATGCAAACAAGTTGTGGGGGCGTGATACGGTACATTTCACACCGGCCATTTGCGATGAAGTAGAGGTAGCCTGTCAGCGATTCGGATATTCTTCCCGCCGGATTTACAGTGGAGCAGGACATGATGCGCAGTTCATTGCAGCTATTGTGCCATCTGTAATGATTTTTGTGCCAAGCGCAGGAGGCAAGAGCCATTGTGAGGAAGAAGAAACAAGCTATGAAGAATGTGCACGAGGAGCAGATGTGCTGCTAGAATCTATCCTCATGCTGCAGGCAAAGCAAAGTTTACATCAACCGATAACTACTAAATAGAAGGGTGAGAGGTTCATGAAAAAGGTCATTAAGGGCGGCAAGATTGCGACAGCAACGGATGTTTACGAAGCAGACATACTGATCGAGGACGGGGTCATTACGAAAATCGGCAAAAATTTGGAGGAAGAGGCAGAAATCATCGATGCAGCAGGCAAATATGTAATGCCGGGCGGAATCGATCCTCATACCCACTTGGATATGCCATTTAACAACACGGTGACGGATGATGACTGGGAGACGGGGACGATTGCAGCAGCATTCGGCGGGACAACGACCATCCTTGACTTCTGTCTGTCCGCTGGTGAAAGCAAGCTGTCCGATGCGGTGGAAAAATGGCATGCAAAGGCAAAAGATAAGGCGGTTATTGACTATGGCTTCCATTTAATGATCACAGACTTCACGCCAGAGACGGAAAAAGAGCTGCCGGTCATCTTGGAGAAGGAAGGCATTACATCCATGAAAGTGTTCATGGCATATGCTAGAGAATTCCAATCATCCGACCGTACCCTCTTCAAGGCATTCAAAATCGGAAAAGCAACAGACACCGTTGTCATGGTGCATTGTGAAAATGGTTCAGTCATCGATGAATTGGTGGAGGAGGCATTAGCAAACGGTAATACTGCGCCAATCTATCATGCGCGGACTCGTCCATCTGTCCTAGAAGGGGAAGCGACAAAAAGAGCGATCGAGCTCGCGAATCTTGCAGGGGCGAAGTTATATGTCGTGCATGTGACATGTAAGGAGGCCGTTGACGAAATCATCAAGGCTCGCGAGAAGGGCTATGATGTGCTAGGCGAGACATGTCCGCCATACTTAACGCTGGATGAATCGATGCTTGCGCAACCTGGGTTTGAAGGAGCGAAATATGTGTGGTCCCCGCCGTTACGACCGGTTGAACATCAAGAGGTGCTATGGAGTGCACTTAAGGCAAAGCAACTGCAGACAATCGGCTCAGACCAATGCTCGTTTAGCTTCAATGGCAAAAAACAGCTTGGGCTAAATGACTTCTCGAAAATTCCAAATGGCGGGCCATTCATCGAAGACCGCTTTGGCATTCTCTATTCAGAAGGAGTGGCGAAGGGGCGAATTACAATTAACGAATTTGTCGACATGATTTCTACAAGTGCTGCCAAGACATTTGGCCTGTTCCCGAAAAAAGGGACGATTGCGATCGGTTCAGATGCTGACATTGTGCTGTTTGACCCGGAAGTGAAGCGGGTTATTTCCGCGGAAACACATCATATGAATGTAGACTACAACCCATATGAGGGATGGGAAGTAGCAGGAGAGGTACAGACAGTGCTTGTACGTGGAGAATATGTGGTTAAGGATAAAACGTTTGTTGGAGCACTCGGCAGCGGCCAATATCTAAAGCGCAAGCCTTCTTCACAGCTTGCAGTAGAACCGGCACTTAACTAGAAAGCGAGAAAGGGAGAAAGCAAGAACTGGAGAAAGGGAGGAAGAAAGGATGGGTATGATTCATGGCGGAATGATTGCAGAAAAATTGAAGGCTAACTTTATGGAGATGGAGCCCGCACTGACGAACTATGAGGCGATGGAAGAGGCAAATCGCTGTCTGTATTGCTACGATGCGGCCTGTATAAAAGCCTGCCCTACAAGTATCGATATTCCGAAGTTCATTAAGAAGATTGCCTCTGGGAATATGAAAGGCTCTGCCCGTACTATTCTTGAGGCTAATCCGCTGGGAGCAAGCTGTGCACGTGTATGCCCTACGGAGGAGCTATGCGAGGGTGCGTGTGTACTAAACCACCAATCCAAGCCGATCGATATTGGCCGCCTGCAGCGCTATGCGACAGATTGGGCAATGGCATCGAGTGTACCTTTGTTTAAAAAAGGATTGCCGCAGCAGAAGCGAATTGCCATCGTTGGATCTGGTCCGGCTGGTCTAGCAGCTGCACGTGAACTCGCCTGCTTTGGCTACGAAGTAACGATTTACGAAGCGCAGGAAAAGGCAGGAGGACTTGGGCGTTATGGGATCGTTGCCTTTCGTCTACCGAATGAGGTAGCAGAGTGGGAAGTAGAGCAAATAGAAAAGCTGGGCGTCGATATTCGTACAGGTATAACTGTGGGCAAGGATGTTGCGGCCGGAGACTTGTTGAATGATTACGATGCTGTCGTATTGGCAGCCGGAATGGGGGAAGTACCTAATCTGCGGGTGGAAGGTGAAGAACTTGAAGGGGTACATGATGCCATAGAGTTTGTCAAACGAACGAAGCTCGGTCATATTGATTCTTCTCTTGTAGGGAAAAAAGCTGTGGTCATTGGAGCTGGGAATACAGCGATCGATGGCGCTACAACAGCAGTTCGACTGGGCGCTTCCAATGTGAAAATTCTTTACCGGCGTACGGAGGCGGAAATGACCGCCTACGAATTCGAATATGAATTTGCTAAGCAGGAAGGGGTGCAATTTGAGTGGCTGACAGCTCCAGTAAAAATTCTTGGAGATGAAGCTGGGAAGGTTGTCGGCATAGAGTGTATAAAAATGGAGCTGGGTGAACCAGATATAGACGGACGCCAAAAACCAGTACCAATAGCCGGATCAGAGCATGTGATAAAGGTTGATGCAGTCATTAAGGCGATTGGGCAGTCCCGTTATACAGAACTTATTGAGTCATTTGAGCTGGATCATCAGTGGGGTGTTGTAACGGTAAACGAAGAAACGATGCAGACATCGAATCCAAAAGTGTTTGCATGTGGAGACGTTATCTTCGGTAATGGGCAAGGTGAAGCGATGGTTGTAACAGCTGTACAGCAAGGAAAAGATGCCGCTTACAGCATTCATGAAACTTTTCAAGCTGCATCACGAAGTGCATAAGGTGTAATTAGGTGAAGGGGGGACAACATATGGCAGACTTACGTGTTAAATTAGCAGGAATTGAATCACCGAATCCTTTTTGGCTGGCCTCAGCGCCACCGACAAATACAGGCTACCAGGTGCAGCGTGCCTTTGAGGCAGGCTGGGGAGGCGCTGTATGGAAGACATTGGGCGATCCGATATTGAATGTTTCATCGCGCTTTGCAGCAGTAAACTTTAATGGTCAACGGGTAGCTGGATTCAATAATATTGAGCTTATTACCGACCGTCCGTTAGAAGTAAATCTAAAAGAAATCTACGAGACGAAAAAGCGTTTCCCGAACCATATAATCATTGCCTCCTTGATGGTTGAGCCCAGACAAGAAAAATGGCATGAAATTGTCAAGCGTGTAGAGGATGTAGGGGTAGACGGGCTTGAGCTTAACTTTGGTTGCCCCCATGGGATGGCGGAAAGAGGCATGGGTGCTGCATCCGGACAGGTGCCTGAGCTTGTAGAGAAGCAGACATTTTGGGTAAAAGAGGTCGCCAAAACACCAGTCATCGTCAAGCTTACGCCTAACATCACAGATATCACTGTGACGGCAGAAGCCGCTGTGGCTGGTGGAGCGGATGCGATCAGTATGATCAATACGATCAATAGTCTTGCCGGGGTCGATCTAGATTCCTGGAATACAGTGCCAAATGTTGCGGGCAAGGGGGCGCATGGGGGCTATTGCGGCCCGGCTGTTAAGCCAATTGCGTTGAACATGGTGGCTGAGTGTGCACGGAGTCCTCATATTAATGTACCAATTTCCGGTATTGGAGGCATCTCCAACTGGCGTGATGCAGCCGAGTTCATGCTGATGGGCTCTAGCTGTGTGCAGATCTGTACAGCGGCTATGCACCACGGCTTCGGCATTGTAGAAGATATGATCGATGGTCTTAGCAATTACCTTGATGAAAAGGGGCTTGCCTCGGCGATGGATTTGGTCGGCCGCTCTGTACAGCGCTATTCCGACTGGGGAGACCTAGATCTGAACTATAAAGTTGTAGCTCAGATTAATAATGATGTATGTATTAACTGCAATAAATGCCATATCGCATGTGAGGATACGTCGCACCAATGTATCGATTTGTATACAGAAAGCGGCCGTCCTATGCTGAAAGTTCGGGAGGATGACTGTGTCGGCTGCAATCTTTGCTCGATCGTCTGTCCGGTAGACGGCGCCATCACGATGGTAGAGAAGAAAGGGTTGTCGCCGATGACTTGGAATGAACGGCAGGCATTAATGGGGCAGTACGCTCCAACGACCATCTTGAAATAGGGCACTATACAAATAAAGTGGAAGGGGAATCGTTTGTATGGAAAATAAGAAATCTTACTTGAAATCCCCTGATTTACTGCCTGTAACGCATGAACAGCGTAAAATTAGTGCGTTCGGTTTTTCTGTCATCTGGGTAGGCATGGCGATTGTACTGGCAGCATTTGCTATCGGTGGTGCAGCTATTATCAGCCTACCGCTGCCTTATGTCATCCTTGCAACGCTCGTAGGCTCCATGGCCATTGGAATCTTCATGACATTAATCGGGGATATTGGGGTAGAGCACGGGATATCCTTCCCGGTCTATATGCGTGCTCCGTTTGGAACATTGGGTACACACATTCCCTCGATCATGCGAGGATTCACGGCAGCATGCTGGTTCGGTATCAATTCGTATTTTGGTTCCACAGCCATTAACGGCATCTTAAACTTACTTTTTGGCTTCGACAATTGGATTGTGTGCTTCATTATTTTCGTCACACTGCAGCTGGTTAATACATCTCTAGGCATTAAATCAATAGAGCGTTTCGCCGATTTGGCGGCCCCGGTCATCATCTTAATTTCATGCTGGATGTATATTACATTGGCGGACAACGCTACATCACAAGGGAAGGATATTTGGAGCTGGGTCGAATCACCAGCTACAGGGGTGGCAGGATTCACCGCCTTCATGGTAGTGGTCATGGCCAATATGGGCTTCTGGGCAACGCTTGCCGCTGATATGCCATCGCTCTCCCGCTTTTTCAAGGCACCGAAGAACGAGCGTAACTGGTTCAAGCGGAACAAGACACAGCTTATGGGATCGCTTGTAGTCATGCCGATTACGAATACCTTTATGGTTGTCATCGGGGCTGTCTGCTATATGGCTGTATCTACAGCTGATCCGATACAGGCGCTGCAAGCGAGTGCAAACGGTATTATCCTAGGCATCCTTTTATTGATGATCGTGCTGGCGCAATGGTCCACTAATACTTCTGCAAACGTCATTCCAGCAGCAACTATCTTTTCCAATGTAGGCGGTCCGAAAGTGCCCTTCTGGGTAGGGGTCGTTATTACAGGTATTGTCGGTTCGATCGTACAGCCTTGGAGCTTGTTTGATGTTCTCAATAGTCTCCTCTTGATTATCGGCGGTATACTAACGGCGATTGTCGGTATATTATTTGCGGACTATTATTTACTGCGAAAACGCCGAGTCAACGTTTTCGCGCTGTATGAACTTGAAGGGCAGTTCAAATATATAAAAGGCTTCAATCTGGCTGGACTGATTGCCTGGGTTATCGGCGGGTCGATTGCTAATATCTTCCCGACATATTCGTCATTGATCGGTTTCTTTGTAGGGGCAGGCGTTTATTATGTCCTGGCAAAATACTGGTGGTTCGTTAAGTATCCGCAGGCAGAAATTATAAATCCAAGCGACGAATTATATTTGGGCATTACAGCAGGCAAAGACTGGTATATCGGCGACACTCCATACGTAGAGGCAGAAACGGACCTAGTGACGGAACCGATAGAGCAGCCAGTCATTCAAAAATCATAGGGAGGAGGCAACTACATGTCAGCGTATGAAGAAGCTGTCTTAGAAATGAAGAATATTGATTCATTATTGGACCAGGGATATAACATCGTATATGTCCATGAAAATCTGAGCGGCATGTTCGTCGAATTGAAAAAGGAGGAGGAAAGAAAAAGTGTGCAGCTGCTGACAGCGGATGCACGCAAGTATCTCTCCATAAAGTTGAGCGAAAAAGCAGGCTGACGATAACTAGACGGATTAATGACTATACTAGAAACTTATAGATGCATGAAGGAGCGGTTCGATGATCAATCGGACGGCTTCTTTTTGTTAGAGTATATTACCCTATAGAACATAGTAAATGCAGTGGTTATTCACCCTGCATGAAGATAAATAGGAGAACATATTTCTAAAAAGAGTAGAAGTTTTAAAAGGGAGAGATACGGGGAAGTTTACACTATACAAGGAGAGTGTTCATCACTCCTGATCTGCCAGGCATTTTGCAAAAAAGCCCAAACACAGGCAGAATGATTCCAATTTCTAAAATGAACATGCTATACTACAAAAAGATGTAATATAAAGGAGGCTATTTATAATGGCAATTGTACAAGGTACAGATTCAAATTTCCAACAAGAAATCGCAAACGGCGTAGTATTAGTAGACTTCTGGGCTGCTTGGTGCGGACCATGTAAAATGATCGCTCCAGTACTTGAAGAGTTAGATACTGAAATCGGCAACGAAGTAAAAATCGTAAAAGTAGATGTTGATAACAACCAAGGTACTGCTGGCGAATACGGCATTATGTCGATTCCATCTTTACTTTTATTCGTAGATGGCGAATTAAAAGCAAAAACTGCAGGCTTCATGCCAAAAGAAGCGTTAGTCGATTTTATTAACGACAACAAATAATTTTTTACCCGATAAGGTGTAAACAGCTATGCTTGTTTACACCTTTTTATATTAGTGGAGAAGCCGAGTGCAAACACGTGCTCGGTTATTTTAATTGCCTTATAATAGATCTATATTAAAAAACGCAGGTGATCAGATGAATGATACGATTAAAAATAAATTAGCGATCCTGCCGGATGAGCCAGGCTGTTATTTAATGAAGGACCGTCAAGGCACAATCATTTATGTCGGTAAGGCAAAAGTTCTGAAAAACCGTGTGCGATCTTACTTTACAGGAAGCCATAACGGAAAAACAGCAAGACTTGTCAGTGAAATTGAGGATTTTGAATATATTATTACATCCAGTGATTTAGAAGCGCTTATTTTGGAGCTGAATCTTATTAAGCTCCATGACCCGAAATATAATGTCCTGTTAACGGACGATAAAACGTACCCATATATTAAAATAACGAATGAAAAGTATCCTCGTATTATTACGACACGTAAAATCAAAAAGGATAAGGCTCGTTATTTTGGACCTTATCCCAATGCGTTTGCTGCGAACGAAACAAGAAAAATGCTCGACCGCATTTATCCGCTTCGGAAATGTACGCATCTGCCGAATCAAGTATGTCTGTATTACCATATGGGACAATGTCTGGCACCTTGTGTGAAGGATGTCGAGAAGCAGGTCTATGACGATATGCTTGAGGAAATTGCTAAGTTTTTAAGCGGTGGTTATGAGGATGTGAAGAAGGATCTTGAGGCTAAAATGCTGGAAGCTGCCGAAAAGCTGGAGTTCGAGCGTGCAAAAGAGCTGCGTGATCAAATTGCCCATATTGAGACGGTTATGCAAAAGCAAAAAATCGTGACAGGTGATTTATCAAATCGTGATGTATTTGGCTATGCGGTGGAAAAAGGATGGATGTGTGTCCAGGTATTCTTTGTGCGTCAAGGTAAACTAATCGAACGTGATGTTTCCATCTTTCCGATTTACCGAGATCCGGAAGAAGAGTTTTTAACTTATGTGGGCCGTTTTTATGCTTCTCCTCAACACCTGAAGCCAAAGGAAATTTTTATCCCGAATAACATTGATGAAACATTGCTTGAAAAGTTACTCAATGTAAAAGTGGTGATTCCAAAACGCGGACAGAAGCGGGAGCTTGTAGAGATGGCCACAAAAAA
This sequence comes from Lysinibacillus sp., assembly GCA_031181585.1. Lineage (GTDB taxonomy): Bacteria > Bacillota > Bacilli > Bacillales_A > Planococcaceae > Lysinibacillus_B. The sequence continues at coordinate 10,321 of JAPSKP010000001.1, read as the reverse complement.
TGCCCAGATTGCTATTCATGAAAAGTTCCAGCTGATTGAGCGGCAGGAGGAACGGACAATCGGGGCATGCGAGGCACTCGGCGATGCATTGAATATTTCAACACCGTTTAGAATCGAAGCCTTTGATAATAGCCATATGCACGGAGCTGATCCGGTTTCGGCACTGGTTGTGTTTATCGATGGAAAGCCGGCGAAAAAGGAATACCGGAAATATAAAACCCGTGAAGCAGCCAAGCATGACGATTACGGAGCAATGGAGGAGGTTATCCGTAGACGTTACACAAGGGTGCTAAAGGACAATCTGCCTCTTCCTGATCTCATTATTATTGATGGAGGGAAAGGGCAGATGGAAGTGGCGAGAAGTGTACTGCAAAATGAGCTGGGACTAGTGATTCCGATTGCAGGCCTGGCAAAGGATGAAAAGCACAACACGTCACAGCTGTTATTTGGTGAACCACCGATGCCGGTGGAAATGAAACGTACAAGTGATGGATTTTACCTCCTGCAGCGAATTCAGGATGAGGTCCACCGGTTCGCGATTACATTTTTACGTCAACAGCATCAAACAAATGCAATCCAATCAGTACTTGATCAAATAGAAGGGGTAGGACCGAAACGGAAGCAGCAATTATTAAAGCATTTCGGATCCGTGAAAAAGATACGCGATGCAAGTGTTGACCAGCTCCTAGAGGCAGGTATCCCCCAGAAACAGGCATACAATATTCATCAATACTTTCAAAAAAATGGATTGAAAAACGAATAGGTGTGTGCTACGCTTACAACAGAATTTTATAGCGAATATAGATAGAGGTGCAGGTTTCAATAGTACCGCTTGTGAGGAGGAGCAACTCCAAGGAACGGGCGTGAAAGGGAAAACTGCCGAAGTGGATAATTGTTGTTCCAATTATTTGCTGGTTTTGCATTTAAGAAATGTAAGACTGTCAGAAAACGCCGGTAAGAGGCTTATTTTCTGGAGAGCTATCTCGACGAACAGATTATAACGTTTATTGAGGCGGCTCTCCACATATGTGGAGAGCCGCTTTTTATATGGGAAGTTGGGGGTCATTATTCGCTTGGCTCGATTGTAAATTGAGGTGCATTTTTTAAGGGGGAAGCAAAGGTGGAAAAAGATTTGATTGTACAAGGCGTGTCCTATGAGGCGGATATTATTCGCCTAACAATTGGCTATGATGCCTATGAGGAGTCAGTAGTAGCAGATATCGTGACAGTATTGGCCGAAAATGGGATCGATATTGATATGATTGTGCAGGTTTTAATGGATGACAGAACCTCGACTATTTCTTTCTCGATGGAGAAAGAAGCGTTTGCTAAAGCGCTTCGTTTACTAGAATTCAGTAAACTGTCCCTTGGCTTTAGTTTTGCGGACTTTGAAGTAGGTCTGGCAAAAGTATCACTTGCAGGATCGGCGATAGGTTCTAATCCAGGAATAAAGGCCCGGATGTTCACTCGTTTATCGAGAGAAGGGATTCAAGTGAAAATGATAAGCTCTTCAGAATACAAAATGTCGGTAGTTGTATCTCAGGATGAGATGATGAGGGCAGCAAATGCATTGCATAATGAATTTCATGTCGGTTGTTAAAAAGCGAGAAAAAGATTACTTGGTTTAAATACCAGTAAAAACCTTATTTTTTATAGTATCTACAATAATATAGAAAAAAGAGCGCTTTTTAGAAAACTGGAATGTTCCTAAGGCGCTCTTATTGCCATGTCCTGCTCAGCGGACAGGTTCTTTTAAATCCCATTTTACATTGAATTTAATCGTACCTTGCTTACTATTTTTTTCTTCATAGCATTCTGTTAGGAAGCCATTAATCTTCTGTGTCTGTTCTGCCAGGAAGCCGGCTTCGATTCGGAAGCAGCGTTCTTCGGCTTTCAATGTATCTGCATCACCACTTAGTATGTATATGATTTCATCTTTATCTTGCTTTTCAATCGACAAAATTCCCCATCCGGCTTGTTCGAAAAACATAGGTGCTTCATCAAGGGTGAATAAGGGGAATTTACGTGCTAGTTCCTTTCCGGCCCAGTAAAGTACCTCTTCTTCATGTTTACCAAGGACCGAACGAAGTATATTATCACGTATTAACTCGTAACCGAATGTTGGAATCGTTTTCATGTTATGATCTGGCATCTATAAAAAACTCCCCTCAATATTTTCGTATTTTTTAGACTAATTATTAAGTAAAACAAACTATCGAAGATAAAAAGCGTTTTAACCAGCAGAAATCCTCTTTTTTAGTGTAGATGAAATAATCCGCAGTGCCTTGACGCTAGTACTTTCTGAGAGTACAATGGACATGTCATAATATTGTACCATGATGAAATATGCAGTCAATGCCATTAAATTACAAAGTAATGACAATTGATTAGTATATTTCAAGTACTAAGGGGGGTAACAATCTTGTCGAAAGATCGTGAGTTTTTATGGCGCCGCTTACATTCCCTGCTTGGGGTGATCCCGGTAGGTCTGTTCTTGGTGTTCCACTTATCACTGAACTTCACTGCGGTTGGCGGTGAAGAAGTCTACAATAATTCAACCGGGGTAATGGAATTAGTCCCACATGCATTATTGGTAGCAATGGAATGGATTATTATTTATATTCCATTAATGTTCCACGCGTTTTACGGAATCTATATCGCATTTACTGCTAGACACAATGTGAAGCGCTTCAGTACATTCCGTAACTGGATGTTCGCTCTACAACGTTTTACAGGTATCTTCCTAGTAATCTTCGTTGCTTGGCATATTTTCCAAACACGTGTTCAAAAGGCACTTGGAGCTGAAGTTGACTTTAATATGATGGCTGAAATCGTGGATAACCCATGGATGCTAGGCTTCTACATTGTAGGTATTTTATCCGCTACATTCCACTTGGCGAACGGTATTTGGTCGTTCCTAGTAAGCTGGGGTATTACTCAGTCTCCGTCATCACAACGTGTTGCGACTTTCATCACAATGGCAATCTTCGTCATCCTATCTATTATGGGTGTAGTAGCAATCGTTTCGTTCGTATAATTTAGTTTAGTAGCTTACAATATAGATATGCTACACAGTACATGACTTTTAAAGCAATGTAAGAGGAGTGAGAATCAATCATGGCAAAGAGCAAAGTAATTGTTGTCGGTGGTGGCCTTGCAGGCTTAATGGCAACGATTAAAGCAGCCGAAGTTGGCACTGAAGTTGAATTATTCTCATTAGTTCCGGTAAAGCGCTCACACTCTGTATGTGCGCAGGGCGGAATTAATGGTGCAGTAAATACAAAAGGTGAAGGGGATTCTCCATGGATCCACTTTGACGATACAGTATATGGCGGTGACTTCCTAGCGAACCAGCCACCAGTTAAAGGTATGTGTGACGCAGCACCTGGTATTATCCACTTGATGGACCGTATGGGTGTAATGTTTAACCGTACACCAGAAGGTTTACTTGATTTCCGTCGTTTCGGTGGTACATTAATGCACCGTACAGCATTCTCAGGTGCAACGACTGGTCAACAGCTTTTATACGCGCTAGATGAGCAAGTTCGTTCACACGAAGTAGCTGGTCTTGTAACAAAATACGAGCACTGGGAATTCCTTGGTGCTGTGCTTGATGACGAAGGTGTTTGCCGCGGTATCGTAGCTCAAGATTTAAAAACAGAGGAAATCCGTGCATTCCGTGGTGACGCAGTTATCATGGCAACGGGTGGTCCTGGTATCATCTTCGGTAAAACAACGAACTCTGTAATCAACACTGGTTCAGCAGCATCAATCGTGTACCAGCAAGGTGCTTCATATGCAAATGGTGAAATGATCCAAATTCACCCAACAGCGATTCCTGGAGATGATAAAAACCGTCTAATGTCAGAGTCTGCTCGTGGTGAAGGCGGTCGTATCTGGACATATAAAGATGGTAAGCCTTGGTACTTCCTAGAAGAAAAATATCCAGCTTACGGTAACCTAGTACCTCGTGATATCGCAACTCGTGAAATCTTCGATGTATGTGTTAACCAAAAATTAGGTATCAACGGTGAGAACATGGTTTATCTAGATCTTTCTCACAAAGATCCGCACGAATTAGATATCAAACTTGGTGGTATCATCGAAATCTACGAAAAATTCGTAGGAGACGACCCGCGTAAGTTACCAATGAAAATCTTCCCAGCAGTTCACTACTCAATGGGTGGATTATGGGTTGATTATGACCAAATGACGGAAATCCCTGGATTATTTGCAGCCGGTGAGTGTGACTTCTCACAACACGGTGCAAACCGCCTTGGTGCAAACTCATTATTATCAGCAATTTACGGTGGTATGGTTGCAGGACCAAACGCTGTTAAATATATTAAAGGCCTTAAAAAGCATGCGGAAGATCTTCCAGAATCAATTTTCGAAGCTCGCGTAAAAGAAGAAACTGAGAAGTGGGAGTCAATCCTGAAAATGGATGGTACTGAAAACGCATACTTATTACACAAAGAGCTTGGTGAGTGGATGACTGACAACATGACAGTAGTACGTCATAACGACCGTCTTGAAAAAACTTACGAAAAGCTTACAGAATTACAAGAGCGCTGGAACAACATCAATATCAATGATACACAACGTTGGTCTAACCAAGGTGCTCACTTCACACGTCAGCTAAAGAATATGTTATACCTTGCAAAAGTTATGACAAAAGGTGCTTTATTGCGTAATGAATCACGTGGTGCTCACTACAAACCTGAGTTCCCGGATCGTGATGATGAGAACTTCTTAAAAACAACTATGGCAAAATTTGATCCTGCTACAGGTGAGCCGATTATTACTTATGGAGAGGTAGACGTTTCGTTGATTCCACCACGTAAACGTGACTACTCAGCATAAGAGGAGGAGACTTAAACATGGAAACAACAGCTAACACTGGCAGAATGGTAGATGTTGAGATCCTTCGTCAAGATACTGAAAACGGTCAAAGCCGTTGGGAGAAATTCCGAGTGCCTTACCGTCATGGTATGAACGTAATCTCAATTTTAATGGAGATCCAAAGAAATCCAGTTACTGCAGACGGTAAAAAGACAAATCCTGTAACTTGGGATATGAACTGTCTTGAAGAGGTTTGTGGTGCATGTTCGATGGTAATCAACGGACGTCCACAACAATCTTGTTCTGCTTTAGTAGATAAATTAACTCAACCAATTCGTTTAGAACCAATGGCTACTTTCCCGGTAGTACGTGACTTACAGGTTGACCGCAGCCGTATGTTCAACGCACTTAAGAAAGTAAAAGCTTGGGTACCAATCGATGGTACGTATGATTTAGGTGAAGGTCCACGTATGCCGGAGCGCAAACGTCAATGGGCTTATGAATTATCTAAATGTATGACTTGTGGTGTATGTATGGAAGCATGTCCAAACGTATCTGAAGGCGCTTCGTTTATCGGTCCAGCTCCATTATCACAAGTACGTCTATTCAACACACACCCAACTGGTGCTATGAACAAAGACGAGCGTTTAGCTGCAATTATGGGCGACGGCGGTCTAGCAAACTGTGGTAACTCACAAAACTGTGTTGCTGCATGTCCAAAAGGTATTCCTTTGACAACATCAATCGCAGCACTTAACCGCGCAACAACAGTTCAAATGTTCAAGAACTTCTTCGGTTCTGACCACATGGTAGACTAATCATAAAAATGAACCTGGAGGATATATATCCTCCAGGTTTTTTTTGAGATGCCTCTTCAAAAACCTTCATTCAAATCATTGTCCTGCGGTTACAACTTATTTCCTCCATAGAATAGCTGCAGGGAGCTATAAAGCAGTAGCATCTTTTTAATCGAGCTATTTATAGTATTTATAGCAGAATGATCAAGCCTTTTGAGTAGGGAGTAAGGGCGATATTCTTGTCCATAAAGCAATAAGAATTGTCCTTCTTTACTGGAATTAAAAGTATCTTCCTATAATGATCCCATGCTATAATGAATAAGTATTCATTCTCAGGGATGGAATGAAATGTAGTTAACAAGGGAGGATTTATAATGAAGGCAAAATATATTGAAGAACCACAGACTTGGGCAAGTGAATTTTCGTTTTCGGTTGAGGTGCAGGTCCGTTTTTCAGAGACGGATATGTTCGGGCACGTCAATAACACAGTAGTGTTTACATATTTGGAGCATGCACGTATTGAATATTTGAAGTCAATCGGATTGATGAGCAAAGAAGGAAATATTCCGGTAGTAGCTGATTTGCAATGCGACTATGTACGCCAGATGTATTTCGATGAAAAAATAAAGGTACATGTAAAAATTGCTCATGTAGGTAGTAGTTCAGTGGATATTCATTACATGGGAAAAAATGAAAAAGACGAAATTGTTTTCACTGCAAGAGGTACAATTGTTCAAATAAGTGGTAAAAATGGAAGGCCGGTTCCCTTTACAGATGAAGAGAAAGAATTATTGCATGGGAAATAGTGAAAATGCCCTCACCTCACGCCAACTTTGACATAATGTACAAGGAAGAGGATGGGAGGTTGTTGCTAATATGAGTAGCCAGCAGTCAGGCTTTCTTCTAACTAAACGAGAGCGCGAAATATTCCAACTGCTGATTGAAGATTATTCAACAAAGGAAATTTCTGAAAAGCTACAAATTAGCGAGAAGACAGTGCGGAATCATATTTCCAATACGATTCAAAAGCTGGGTGTCTCGAGTCGAACGCAAGCACTTGTTGAATTACTACGACTGCAAGAATTGTCGTTAAACTGAATGCAGGCTTGCTATTTGCCCAAAAACACTTCAAAATAGATATATGAACATTTTGAGGAGTGAATGGGTTAGATGAAGGACAACAGTAAACACAGCTTTGAATCTGTAGCATCACTAGAAAAAGAGCTACGTTACATTTCACACTTAATTAAACAAAAAGGTCGTGAAATTCTAAGTAATTATACGATTACACCTCCGCAATTTGTGGCTTTGCAGTGGTTACATGAGTCTGGAGATATGACAATCGGGGATTTATCGAATAAGATGTACCTCGCATTCAGTACGACGACGGATCTTGTCGATCGTATGGAGAAGAGTGAGCTGGTACAGCGTGTTCGTGATGAACAGGATCGTCGTGTCGTTCGCATTCACTTACTAGCAGAAGGTGAGCGTATCATTCAAGAAGTGATTGAAAAACGCCAAGATTATCTTCGTGAACTATTGGATAATTTTGAAACGGATGAGGCGCGGGACTTACTACAACTACTACAAAAATTACATTTATTAATGAAATAGGATTGAGGCGGTAAATGTGAATGCCCCGATTGGTGTTATCGATTCAGGTGTTGGCGGCTTAACAGTAGCAAAAGCAATTATGGAGCTTTTGCCGAATGAAACAATTTATTATATTGGTGATACAGCGCGTTGCCCATACGGCCCCCGCTCAAAGCAGGAAGTGCGTACATTTACGTGGCAGATGGCAAAGGCGCTGGAGAAAATGAATGTAAAAATGCTGGTGATTGCGTGTAATACAGCAACTGCTGTGGCACTGGAAAGCCTGCAGAAACATATGCCGTTCCCGGTGCTCGGTGTGATTAATGCTGGAGCACGGGCGGCTATAAAGAAAACAAAGCGCAATGAAATTGTGGTCCTGGCAACAGAAGGCACAGTGAAAAGTGCTGCCTATGAACAGGCAATCTATTCATTGAGCACAAAAGCGAAAGTAATACCGCTTGCATGTCCTACATTCGTACCGCTTGTAGAAAGTGGTGAGTATGAAGGGCAATTCTCTTATGACTTGGTGGCCAATGGGCTTAAGCCATTGGAGGAGGAGCGTTTTGATACGGTTATTTTGGGTTGTACGCACTATCCAATCCTGCAGAAGCAAATTGAAGCGGCTGTAGGGGAGGGGGTGCATGTTCTTTCATCAGCGGAGGAGACAGCCCGCGATGCAGAGGCCATTCTAGCGTTTAACAATCAGCTGCGGAAAGATACGTCACCGCCCGAGCATAAGTTTTTTGCATCCGGGTCGGTGCCGATTTTCCGTTCTATTGCAGAGCGCTGGCTGGAACAGGAACATTTGGACATCCATCGTATAAAATTTTAAGGATAAGCCCGGCTGCATATGTGGTCGGGCTTTTTACGATTGTATAGTTTATAGTAGGATTTTTAACGGGAGATGCGCTATTTCGTTAAGAATCTGGCGTTTTCGCCTTTTTCGGTCCTGAAAATTATGTTAAGATAAGGGGCAGAATTACGAGGAGGTTTACCATGACAAGACATGATAACCGAGCTGCAGGCGAATTACGCCCAGTTCATATTGAAAATAACTATTTAATGCATCCAGAAGGTTCTGTACTGATTACCGTTGGAAATACGAAGGTCATCTGTACAGCAACGGTCGAAGAAAGAGTACCAAGCTTCCTGCGCGGACAAGGCAAAGGTTGGATTACGGCTGAATATGCAATGCTCCCGAGAGCAACTGCGCAACGTACACAACGTGAATCTTCACGCGGCAAAGTAAACGGACGTACAATGGAAATACAGCGTCTAATCGGTCGTGCTTTACGTGCTGTTGTTGATTTAGAGGCATTAGGCGAAAAAACAGTTTGGATTGACTGTGACGTTATTCAAGCGGACGGCGGTACACGTACTGCTTCCATTACAGGTGCATTCGTTGCCATGACACAGGCGATTGCCAAGCTGGGTACCGAAAAGCCATTTGCTAAATTCCCGATTGTTGATTACCTAGCTGCTACTAGCGTAGGAATCATTGAAGGAATGGGCCCTGTACTGGATTTAAACTATGTAGAAGATGTTGATGCAGCAGTTGATATGAATATCGTTATGACAGGAGAAGGCCGCTTTGTCGAGCTGCAAGGAACAGGCGAAGAAGCAACATTCTCACGTGAGGAGTTAAATGAGCTGTTAGGCCTTGGAGAAGCGGGGATCGCTCAATTGATCGATATACAGAAGGAAGCATTAGGTGAGCTAGCAGCCCTTGTCGGATCAAAGGAGGAAGCATAACATGAAACAAGTCGTGATTGCTACAAAAAATAAAGGAAAAGCAAAGGACTTTGAGGCACTGTTTACGCCGCTAGGCTACGAGGTCGTAACTATGTTTGATGTGGCCCCCAATATGGAAATAGAGGAAACAGGAACAACATTCGAAGAAAACGCCGTATTAAAGGCTGAAACGCTTTCCAATGCGCTTGGCACAATTGTCATTGCAGATGATTCAGGATTGGCAGTAGATGCATTAGACGGTGCGCCAGGGGTTTATTCTGCACGTTATGCAGGCGATCATGATGATGAAGCAAACATTGTGAAAGTGCTCGAAAATCTAAAAGGGCTGCCGGAAGAAAAGCGTACAGCACGCTTTATGTGCGCTCTGGCTATTGCAGGGCCAGATTTAGAAACGACGACTGTGTTTGGATCCTGTGAAGGTATCATTTTAGAGGAAAAACGAGGCACAAATGGCTTTGGCTATGACCCAATTTTCTTTGTACCGGCATTAAATCGTGCCATGGCGGAACTAACGCCAGAAGAAAAAGGCGCAATCTCTCACAGAGGAAATGCGATCCGTAAACTGGCAGACTTGCTGCCAACGTTACTACACTAATAAGGGGGCATACGGTGATGAAACTATTAATCATGAGTGATACGCACGGAGATGCGGGAGTGATTGACAAGGTGCGAGGCTTCTATCCGGAAGCAGACGCCATAGTCCATTGTGGGGATAGCGAGTTGCCGTATGACCATCAGGCACTGGAAGGAATCGAGCGTGTGCGCGGCAACTGTGACCACGGTACAGACTTCCCGGAAGAAAAGGTATTCTCAGTAGGGGATGCGATTATTTTCGCTACACATGGGCACCTATTTAACGTAAAGTCATCCATTCTGTCGCTCACATATCGCGCAAAGGAGCTAGGTGCAGATATTTGCTGCTTCGGCCATTCCCATGTACTAGGAGCCGAAATGATCAACGACACACTCTTCATCAATCCCGGCAGCCTGCTAAAACCACGCGGCCGCAAAGAGAAGACATTTGTCGTTGTCGACATCGAAAAAGACAGCTACGTAATGAACTGCTATACAGATGCCAATGAGCTGGTTAAAACAATGCGATTTGAACGCTAATGAACCGGCCTTATTACTAATAAGATGGAATAAGGCCGGTTGTTTTTTGCATACAATATAGGTATGTAGAAGTTGAATAATGGAATTCTTTATAAGAGCGAATTTTTATCAAATAGTATATTGACTTTCGTTTACTTTCCGCATATAATAATAATTGTCTTTCCTATCAGATTGTTGGAAAAACAACCTGTCTCAGTAGCTCAGCTGGATAGAGCAACGGCCTT
>JAPSKP010000086.1 GCA_031181585.1 Lysinibacillus sp. | reverse complement strand
GGCCAGCTGCTTTTGAGGAACGACAGCTCATCAAGGGCTGTATCAACATCCTGCGTTTCCACCATTATTGTCTCAATTACTATTGGCCAGTCCACTTTTGAGGCCATTGACCAATCGGCATACACTTGCTCCCCGGAATACGTATCCGGCAGAATCGCCAGCACCTCTACGGTATCTAAAAGACGATATACATCGGTTTCCTCTCCATATTCGTAAACATCCAATGTTTCCCCGACACTCAATTGATTACGTAAAGCAAAATCCTCCGTTACAAAAATACCGTGGGCTGCATCGATATTTACTTGGACAGGAAGCCTTTCCTTCTTCTCTATTTCCTGCAAATCGACTAGTTGAAAGTCTGGAAATGCCTCTTCTCCGCTGTCGTTTATAATCGTTCTCATCGGAAAGTAATTACTCTTGGCATAAGCATCCTTCACAGAGGGCAGTGATTTTATTTCCTTCACTGTATCCAATGTTAAGGACTCGTCATATAAGTCGTTTTCAATAATAACCGGGGTCTCGAATACATGCCCTAAATATTCCCGTTCATTTTTCTGCACCGTCTTAAACAAGGTGCTGCCGAAAACAAGGATGACCATAAGCCCAATAATACCGAGCACAACCGGCATATTTCTTCGGATCTGCGGCATAAGCTGCTGGCAGGCCAAATATGCTTCCTTTCCAAAAAAAGCCCGAATCGGCTGCAGGGAAACCTTTAATAAAACGCTAAATAAGAATGGTATGCAGTAAAGCACCACAAAGCAAATACCTAGCGCTCCCACTAAAATTTGCAACGCACTCTTTCCGTCTCCATTCGACGCCAGTCCAATCAAGATAAACAGACAAGCACATACAAAGAGAAATCCGATCACTAACAGCTTGCGTTTTGTCCATTGGATTGATAGTTCGACCTTTTCAGCAGCAATTTGGAGCGGCAGCAGCTTCATACTTTTACGAATTTGACCTGCTGAAATTCCGTAAAGCACGGCAAAGATGCCAATCAAGATGCTCATCATCAGCCAGATCGGCATATCCGTCCTTGCTGCCGGGAGCTGAAGTTTATCAATGAGAAACGGCATCCACTCGTGGATGAGCAGGACCGTTAACGCCGTCCCGGTGGCTATGCCGGAACCAATCATTATGAGAAGCTGAAATTTGATCACCTTCCCTACCTGACTACCTGTTGCCCCGAGTGAACGCAGCACCATCAGCTGGTCTCTCAGCTTATAAAAGATAAGCTGGAATGTCGATAACAGCAGCATCGCCGTAATGAGCAAGACGAATGCAGATAAAACAATGATGAAGATGGCAAGAGCCTGGAAATTTTTCTTTACTATCTCGTATTCACTTGGAATATCAATTCTTAGAGTACTGCCAATTTCATGAAAAGATTTTGTTAGTGCCGCATACTCTATATTGTTGTTCGTTTGGATGAGGGTGAACAGCGCAGCAATCTCCTGTCCTCCTTCTGGCAGCCATTGTTTCACCTGCTGCCGGGGCAAAATAACAATGTTCAGTTCATCACCGCCGGATAACGGTGTCATTATTTCCTTTATTTTAAAAGGATGCTGCTCAATGATAATCGTATCCCCGATTGCCTTGTCATGCATGGCCGCCAAACGTTTGGAGATAACTACCTCGCCATTCTTCAAGTCTTCCGTAAAATGATAGCGGCTCTTAACGAGATTGTCATTATCCGCCCCAATTGTATAAACATCAGCCTGTCCCTCCACCGATGTCCATGCGAGTACAATAGGTGACACGGCACTGACTTCATCCAGCTGTTCAAATTGATCGAGCATGCCGTCCGTTATCCATTGATTTTGTTCCGGGTTATAACCGACCAGCATATCTGCATCCCCAAAAATGGCTTGCATTTCTTCTTTCATCTGTGTATTAGCGTTCCAAATATAGACGCCCATTGTCATAAGCAGACAGATAGAAATTGCAATAATGCCAATGCTCGTTAGAACTTGTACTGAAGCTGCACGCAGCAGTTTGATCGCGACCGACCGCAAATTAAACATGTCCGGCCCCTCCCGTAATCTCCTTGAATTTACCTAGGATAGCATCCAAATCCTCTGGACCTTTTTCATTCCGGTAGCTGTCCACAATCGCCCCGTCATGGAAGAACAGGACCCGATTTGCAAATGTTGCTACATAAGGATCATGTGTCACAAGTAAAATTGTCTGCCCCATCCCCTCCTGTAGTGAAACGAGAAGCCGCAGAATATCATCCGTTGTATTCACATCAAGTGCCCCTGTTGGTTCATCTGCCAGCAGAATCGGCGGATTGGTAATAATTGCCCTTGCAATGGCTACTCGCTGCTTCTGCCCACCTGATAATTCATGAGGGCGATGTTTTCGCCATTTATCAATTTGCAGCTGTTTCATCACCGTACCGACTCTCTGCTTGATTTCCTTACCAGGGACATCATTTAAAATAAGTGGAAGTGCGATGTTATCCTCCACATTCAAATCCTGCAAAAGATGAAAAGACTGAAAGACAAATCCGATATTTTCCTTCCTGAACTTTGAGGCGTTCGGCTCTTTGTGCAGGTCATTTGCCTCTTGTCCAAACAGCAGCATCTTTCCTTCTGATGGGGCATCAACAGCACTGATCATATTCAGGAATGTGCTTTTTCCTGATCCGCTTGTCCCCATGATTGCCACCATTTCTCCCTCGTAGATTGTACAATGGATATTTTTCAGTGCAGTGACGGTATGCTCCTTTTGTTTAAACACTTTCGACATGCCCTCTACACGCAAAACCTCCCTTAGCCGCTGCTGCGGAATCGGAATTTTGTCAATGACTGCTTTCAACGGATTTGACCCACTCATCTAGATACGCCCCCTTCAACTGTTGTCGTAATGCATGCAAACCTCTTCGGATATGTGTCTTTACTGTCCCCTCCGGACATTCCAATATAGCCGCAATTTGCTTAACCGAATAATCCTGGTAAAAGCGGAGGATGAGCACCGTTTTATATTTTTCCTCTAGGCCGCACAACGCCTGCCATAAATCGAGTTCCTCTTCGATATTGCTTGAGGATGCTCCCTCCAGTAAATCCAATTCAGCCGGCTCAATCGATTCGATCCGCTTCCTTTTTGCTATGTATGTTTTACTGCAATTAATGACAATCCGTGTCATCCAAGTTGTGAAATAGTACTGCTCTTTTAGCTGTTTCATTGATTCATAGGCCCGTATCATCGACTGCTGCAATATATCAACAGCATCGTCCTCGTTTTGAACATATACATAGGCGATGCGGTACAGCTGTCCCTGCAACGGTTCTATCAGCTGATAGAATGCTTCTTCGTCTCCGTTCTGAGCGAGCAAAACGAGATCTATTTGCTTTGTTTCGATTCGTAACGCCTCCCTCCATCTATTAGACTCACCGAATCATGATTACGATTCAAATTTTTTCTATTTTTTCATTTTACATGGATGAGCAGCTATGAGAAGATGTTTCACTACTCCTTTTGTAATTGCTGAGTCAATTTTTTAGAAGAAAAATAAAAAAAGTGCTGGAATATGCTCAGCACCTTAGACTTGATATAAAAGTAATAGAAAAAGCGAGATCCTTTCCGCTTTTTTAGTTATTGAAAAACTAAGCAAATTCATTCACGCCTTTTTATCCAGGCTAGAAATCCTCACTATCTCTACATTTCCTTACTCTGTTCTCGATACTTTTTTACCTGTTCGAGTGCTGTTGCCTGCCTCCGCCTCGAATAATGTGTCATAAGTGCTGACAATTGATTTGTAATTAATGCGAGATCGGCCTGTGTCGATTCCATCGTCATTGGCGTCGTATCCCATAATAAGCGCAGGATGCTATCTTTGTTTAACTGTTCATTTACCAATACACTCACCCCATTTGTCCAATGTTCCCCTTGGATTATCATACAATTGAAGTTGCAAACTAATGACTGTTCTGCAAATAGAATGTGCAAATATGGAGAATTCATTAGTAGGGTTTTGAGGTAATTATAGAATCAGCATGAACTTACAAGTACAGACTATTCATATTCGAAAATGAGTACATATTATAAAAGGCGATTTTCCGAAAAGATGTCTCTTTTTCAGCGAATAATACAGCATCCATTCGAAAACAGGGTCCGTCTTCCTGACGCACCCCATTCTCCTTCGATATTTTGCTCTATACTTGAATATTTTTGAAAAACTCCTTCGCCAGGTCCTTTTCAGTCAGATGCAGAAGTTTCATGGCTGTAACGGCCTTGGCCAGAATCATTTCCATTTCTTCGGAGGGAATTAGCTCAACGTTATATTCCTTTTCGAGATAACCCTCGAAGTCCTGCTTTTCAGGACCGATCGATTGGTATTCATTTTCGCTTTCGACAAAGAGCATTTCAACAAACGGTGCAATAAGCGGGTGCTTATCATAAAGTGGATGGGAAATAGGTGCTTCGAGTGAGGAAAATTCCTTCAGCATCAGCTGAACAATCGTTTCCTTTGGGATGATTTGCTTAATCCGCTCTACAAACTTCCCTGACTCCTCCCGCTCAAACTCTTGTGTTATGACGCTCTTTCCAGCTACAGCGAGTACCTCGGCCGTCTGAACATTATCATCAACGGAAAAATGGACTGCATATCTTGACCCTAACTCACGAAGCATAAACTGGATATCTCCCGCCTGCACGGTCACGAAATAGGCATCAAGCCGACCCATATTCCGAATTTTAATTTCCTGATCTTTCTTGGACACAAAAAACAATGGAACACCTCCTAATCGTCCCCATATTGTCAAACGATATGTGGAGTTCTGGATGAATCTCCTTAGTATATGCGCTCATACAAACAAAAACAGTGCGCCTTTATATGGCCCACTGTTTGGCTTGTATTATTTATCGTTCACATGCCCAATTGTCTGTATCTCTGTCCATTTTCAAAGTATAAGCAAAATGAGAGCTAGCGACCCCATTTGGAGAGTCCTGACGTAATCCCGTACAGTTTTGATAGGTTTTATTCTGCACGTGCTGTTGTGCTTCTTGCGCTGCTCTTTCTTGAGCTTCCCACTTTGGCCTGCGCTTGTGCTTCGCGAGCTGTCTTTTCCTCTGTCTATTCCATTCAAGTCCGCTCCAAATCATTTTGAATGTTTTATCATACGTTATAGGGGTACCAGTATAGGGACTAACATCCATTCACAACGAGGAGGAATAGAATATGTCACATGAACACCACCAAGGATTAATTCAGGCGTTACACGAATGTATGGCTGCCTGCAATCATTGCTTCGATGCTTGTCTAAAGGAAGACGATGTAAAGATGATGGCTGAATGCATTAGATTGGACCGGGAATGTGCAGATATCTGTAACTTTTTAGAAACTGCGTTAGCTCGAAATACTCCATTTGCTGCAGCGCTTGCCTCTGTCTGTGCAACTGTTTGTGAAGCATGCGGCAATGAATGTAAAAAACACGATCATGACCATTGCCAACAATGTGCAGAAGCATGTTTTGCATGTGCAGAGGCTTGCAGAAAACTGGCTGCTTAATTTTTTCACCCTTGTAATATTTTTCAAAAAGAAGCATGAGACGAGGGTTCTATATTTTACAAAAGGCAAGACGTCCAATTAATGGGCGTCTTTTCTGTTTTTTTGGGCATATTAAGCATAACTGGCCAGCTTCGGTATGGCCGCTTTAAGGAGACCGGCAATAATCGTAAAGGAAGTGTTTGCAATTGGACAACAAGCCACGGCATGCAAGACCCTCGCAAGAACATAACTGGCTCATTGAAACAAATTCTCCCTATCTGCTGCAGCATGCCCATCAGCCGATCAATTGGTATCCTTGGGGAGATGAGGCATTCGAACGGGCTATGGAGGAGAAGAAGCCGATTTTCCTTTCTATCGGCTACGCTACATGCCACTGGTGCCACCAGATGGCAAGAGAGAGCTTCGAGGACCAGGAAATCGCCAATTACTTGAATGAACATTACATCGCTATCAAAGTCGATCGCGAAGAGCGGCCTGATATTGACAATCTGTATATGAATGTCTGTATCATGATGGACGGAAACGGTGGATGGCCTCTCTCCATCTTTATGACGCCCGAGCAGGTACCATTTTACGCAGGAACTTATTATCCAAAGAAGACTTCATTGAAGATGATTGGTTTCCATGAGCTTATCGTTCACTTGCATAAGCTTTACGAAAAAGACCAGGCCCAAGTCATCTCAGTCGGCGCAGAAATCAAGGAGGCATTAATGCAGCTGCAGGCCCAGCAGGCAGCAGGGACACTTCCCCCCTCTATTTTCGACATAGCCTTTGAGCAATTGTACAAAACGTATGACAATCTATACGGAGGCTTTGGAAGGGAAACGAAATTTCCGATGCCGCACCAGCTTATGTTTCTTTTGCGCTATGCGAAATTCAATGATGAGCGCGTAGCTGAAAAGATGGCATTGAATACGCTGCAAAGCCTTTACAACGGCGGTATCTATGATCAGATCGGTTTTGGATTTTCCCGCTACTCGGTAGATGAAACATATATCGTTCCTCACTTTGAAAAAATGCTGTATGATAATGCTCTTCTTCTTTATACAACAGCAGAGGCGTATCAGGTCTCAAAAGATAGCTTCTATGAGCAGAAAATGCGAGAGCTGCTCACCTACATCCGCCGTGTCATGACATCTCCGGAAGGCGGATTTTATAGTGCCGAAGATGCAGATACGGAGCAGGAGGAAGGCAAGTTTTATACATGGACAAAGGATGAAGTAATAAGTTATCTTGGCGAGGAGCTCGGTGAGATTTACTGCCAAGCCTTGCATATAACAGCCGAAGGCAATTTCGAAGGAAAGAACGTCCCCCATCTTGTTCATACAAACCTGCCAGACATAGCAAGGGAAAATGGAATGAACCTCGACTCCCTTCAGCAAAAATTAGAAAAGGCACGTCAAATACTGTTCGAGGTTCGTGAACAGCGGATGCACCCTAATAAGGATGACAAGATTTTAACAAGCTGGAACGGTTTGATGATTGCAGCCCTTGCGAAGGCAAATGCAGTTCTGCAGGATGAGGGCGTGGAGCTGCTCGCTGTGGGGGCCATGCGCTTTTTAGAGGAGCAGCTTTTCCAATCTGGACGGTTGATGCGCCGCTACAGAAATGGTGAGGTAAAGGAATACGGTATACTCGATGATTATGCGGCTGTGCTTTGGGCTTATACAGAGCTGTATGAAGCAACCTTTTCTCCAGAATGGCTGCAAAAGGCCATACAGCTTGCAGATGCTATGATAGAGCTGTTTTGGGATCACGAGGAAGGCGGCTTTTTCATGACAGGAAGCGATGCTGAAGCATTACTTATACGCCAAAGGGAAATGCAAGACGGCGCTATTCCCTCTGGCAGCAGTATCGCCGCCGTTTCGCTTATACGCCTGGCCCGCCTTACAAATAGATCTGATTATGAAGAGAAAGTCATCACACTTTTACAGCTCGGTGCACGGACAATCCATGCCCAGCCTGAAGGTTTCCTCTACTTGCTGATTTCCTATATGCTGCTGATTGAAGGCACAAAGGAAGTAATCATGTTCGGTAAACTATCACCCGAACAAAGACAGCTGCTATCCGCATTGAAAAAGAAATTTCAGCCAAACACCATTTACCTATATTGTGAGGATGCAGAAGCATACAAAGAACTTATACCAACCCTTTCGGACTATCAGCCAGCAAAAGAAGGAGCCAATTTTTACATTTGTAAAAACTACGCTTGCCAGCAGCCTGTGTATGATTCAGAAGACATCCAGCAGATGCTGGAAGGGTAAGCAAGATAGACCGTACTTTGTTAATAGCGGTTTCACCACTCCTGTAAGCAGCTTTTCTCTAAACAGAAAGCGCAGTGATCGGCCATGACCAGATCCTGCGCTTTTCCAGCTATTATGAGCAGAACGCTTCCGTCTGCTTTTCCGTCAGCTCGATTTCAAATCCTAAATCTTCAAGCATTAGATAATCACTGTTGACCTCTTGGCCTTCAGTCGTTAAATAGTCACCTACAAAAATACTGTTGGCTGCATACATACCAAGCGGCTGAAGGGAGCCAAGATTCACCTCGCGCCCGCCAGAAATACGAATTTCCTTTGTCGGGTTTATATAGCGGAATAACGCCAGCACCTTCAAACAGTAGCGTGGATTTAATTCCTTCGTTCCTTCAAGCTTCGTCCCGTCAATCGCATGCAGGAAGTTAACCGGGATGGAGTCAGCATCCAGCTGATGAAGTGCCCGTGCAATCTGTACAACATCCTCTTTTGTTTCCTTCATTCCGATAATGGCTCCTGAGCAAGGGGAAATACCGTGCTTTTTCACAACTTCCACTGTATTGACACGGTCTTCATACGTATGAGAAGTAGTGATATAAAAATGATGGCGTTCTGATGTATTTAAGTTATGGTTGTAGCGGTCCACTCCCGCTTCTTTTAATTGCTGTGCCTGTTCTTCCTTTAACAGTCCAAGACATGCACAGACTTTTAAGCCGTACTTTTCCTTGATTTCTTCCACTGCTTCACTGACGACATTTACATCTTTACGCGTCGGACCGCGGCCGCTTGCCACGATGCAATACGTGCCGATTTTATTTTCAAACGCACGCTTTGCTCCTGCTAAAATCTCATCTTTCGTAATGAACGGATATTTCTCAATAGGTGCTGTTGATTTTGAAGACTGGGAACAGTAACCACAATCCTCCGGGCAGTAGCCGCTTTTTGCATTCATAATCATATTCAATTTAACCTTTTTGCCGTAATAATGCTTGCGGATCACGAAGGCACCGTCCATTAGCTTTAACAACTCATCATCATCACTATTTAAAATTGCCAGTGCTTCTTCATTGCTAATGATTTTCCCTTCAATCACTTCATTTGCCAATTTCAACCAATTCATTTTCTCTTCACCCTTTTTCATGTAATAGTTTATATGACCGAGCAGTGCGGAAAACATGGTACAGCCGCTCTGCCAGCAGTGCCGTCACGATTGCCAGACAAAAATCTGCGACAATACTGCTTAAAAATCCGACCAGAAAAATATGTGACCAGCTCGTTTGAATGTCCAGCCAAAAATTCAGCGAGACATAAAGATACGGTACGGCAATCGCGTAAATAATGAACAGCCCTGCAACATTTACACCGATAAAATGCTTTTTCGTCGGTGCCTCGATTCTTTCAAGCATCCAGCCAATGAGAAATGCGGCGGCTGCAAAGCCGATTAAATAGCCAAATGTCGGCTGCAGCACATATGTAATGCCACCACCCTGTGTAAATACAGGCAACCCAACCAAGCCGACGCCTATATACAAAAGCTGACTCAGTATACCGTTGCGGCTGCCAAGCAGGCACCCTGCTAAAAACACAAATACAATCTGCAATGTGAAAGGAACGACTGGCAGCGGTACTTTTATAAAGGCGCCGATTGCTGTCAAAGCAGCAAACATTGCCATCATTACAAGAGAGAGTGTTGTTGATCGCTGCTGCATACCTTTTCCTCCCGTTCTGCAAAAAATGTCTCAATCGTTTGTCTTGTTGTCTCGATCATAAAACGCATCTCTTCCTCTGAAATAACATAGGGCGGCATAAAGTATAAAATATTGCCAAGCGGCCGAATAAGCAGCCCCTTCGCTAGCGCCCTCTGATAGATTTGATAGCCGATGCGCTCTTCACCAGGCAGCGGCTCCTTTGATAGAAGGTCTGCTACAAGCTCAATTGCTCCGACAAGTCCAATCTGCCGATATTCTCCGACATATGGAAGGTGACTGAATGCCTCGATTGCCAGCTTTCTCATGACATCCCCTTTTTGTTGAACCAGTTCGATATAGTCTTCCTCCTCGAACATCGTTAAGACTTCCAGTGCTACCCGACATGCCAGTGTATTGCCTGTATAGCTATGGGAATGCAAGAAGGCTTTCATTGTCCCGTATTCATCATAGAAAGCGTCATAAATTTCATCAGTCGTCAGCACGACAGAAAGCGGTAAGTACCCGCCTGTCAACCCTTTTGATAAACACATAAAGTCCGGTGATATGCCTGCCTGCTCGCAGGCAAATAAGGTACCCGTACGTCCAAAACCGACTGCTACTTCATCTGCAATGAGATGTACATCATAGCTTGTACACAGCTCCCGCAGCTTTTTCAGATAAAGCGCAGGATACATTTTCATGCCCGCAGCTGCTTGGATTAAAGGCTCGATAATGATCGCAGTAATTCCCTCGTGGTGAGCCTCCAGCTCCTTTTCTATATAATGAATGCACTGGGCCTGACAGCTATCAGGTTTATCTTGAAACGGACAGCGGAAACAATCTGGTCCCTGCGCCCGCACTGTATCTAGTAAAAGCGGCTGATAGACTTCGTTATAAAGATCCACTCCTCCTACCGACAATGCCCCAAGCGTCTCCCCGTGATAGGCATCCGTTAAGGCCAGGAATCGTTTCTTCTGCGTCTTGCCTGTTTGCATATGGTATTGAAAGCTCATTTTTAATGCTACTTCAATTGATGCGGACCCGTTGTCTGCAAAAAATACTTTGTTTAAGCCCGGTGGCGTTAAGGCGACCAATTTTTCCGCTACCTTCACGGCGGGTTCATGAGTGAAATTAGCAAAAATTACATGTTCCAATGTAAATGCCTGCTCGCTCAACGCCTGGCTGATTCGTTTATTTGCATGGCCGAATAAGTTCACCCACCAGGATGACACCGCATCTAAATAGCGATTACCGTTTTCGTCATACAGCCATACACCTTCCCCGCTTTTGATAACAATCGGAGGGAACTGTTCATAATCCTTCATTTGCGAGCACGGATGCCACACGTGCTGTAAATCTCTTGCTTGTAAGTCAGTTAACGCTTGCTTCATGCTGCAACAGCCTTTCAAATAATGATGTGTGTTGAATCGGGTAATCTACTACCTGTTGAATATTCTGAAGTTGCGGGACCACAGCATACGGCAATTTATGATGATATAAAATAGTCTCGATATTATTCACTTCTATAGCCGTCTGTGTATGTCCATTGAAGACAAGCCCCAGTACCTCTACCCTTCGTGCTGCCAAAGCTTCAAGTGTTAGCAGCGTATGATTGATCGTTCCAAGCTTTGTATGTGCCACTACAACAACCGGCAAACAGCTTTCCACGATTACATCAAGCAATGTACTTTTTCCTCCCGATTCCATTGGTACCATGATGCCGCCTGCTCCCTCACAAATCACCACATCATATACTTGCTTTAATGTCTGTATATGCTGTATTAAGCGCTCCTGATCGATTTGCTGACCCTCCAGGTGTGCAGCAAAATGAGGAGATGCAGGCTCCTTGAACGAATAACTATTCAGTGCTGCAGTATTTAATTTTTGTAATGAGTATGTTTCATACATTTTTGTGTCGTGATAATATATTTTCCCCTGCTCAGTTACTACCCCCGTTTGTACGGGCTTGTATGGCACTGTCCGAAAATTATGCTGCTGTAATTGACGCATTAGCAATGTAGTGATACATGTTTTCCCAACATCCGTATCTGTCCCGACTACCCAAAAATGCGGCATTCCGCTCCCCCCTTTTTATGTTAACTAAATATATTTTTAAGTTAACACAAAGTTTTTTATTTTGTAAACGATATTTTATATTTCTGAGATTTTTTAACTATGCTGCAGCCGTGTAATCATTACTTGTATCTTCTACTGATCTCCAATTAGCTTAAAGAATCAGGACTTTTTATGTGCCTGCCCCAATAGTTTTCAATAACTTTTTTACAATGAAAATAAAATGCACTTATAAAAAAGCTCCATAGTTACGTGACCTGGTAAAACGTCTCTTGTAGTAAATAAGTTTCAGAGAATCTTCGTTTTACTTTTGTCGTTTATACAGGAATAACAATATGTTTTATAGCAGAAAATAAAACGATAGTTATTTATACAAGGGAGGATTAGGATTATCAATGGAAAAAGATATGCATTACGGAGATGATTATAAATACATTCCTACAACTTCTATAGGTAGCGGCGTCGGAATTGAAGTTTTGCCTGATTTATACAGCTTCACTGTCCAAATTGTTAATGTGATATTAGTTGGCAATAAAGACGACTTTGTTTTAGTGGATGCAGGAATGCCTGGGTCAGCCGATGATATTATTGCGGCTGTAGAAAGCCATTTGGGACCCAATAGCCGCCCGAAGGCAATTATTTTAACGCATGGCCATTTTGATCATGTTGGGGCTATTATTGATTTAGTGAAGCAGTGGGAAATTCCTGTTTATGCGCATGAGGCAGAATTACCTTTCTTAACGGGGAAGATGAGCTATCCGGAACCGGACCCAACTGTTGAAGGCGGTATGGTCGCAAAAATGTCTCCAATGTTTCCGAATGAACCTATTAATTTAGGGGACCATGTACAAACTCTTCCTCAGGATGGCAGCGTTCCCCACATGCCAGGTTTCCGCTGGATTCACACTCCAGGGCATTCACCGGGACATGTTTCATTGTTCAGGGATGAAGACAGAGCATTAATTGCAGGGGATGCATTTGTTACTGTCAAACAGGATTCCCTTTATAAAGTGTTAACACAGGAACTGGAAGTAACCGGTCCCCCAAGATACCTTACAACAGACTGGAAAGCAGCAAAGGAATCGGTCATAAAATTGGAAGCACTAAAGCCGACAGTAGCTGTTACGGGACACGGTTTGCCGCTATCAGGTGAATTGTTAGCAAACACCCTCGGGAAATTAGTCCGTGAGTTCGATACAATTGCTGTTCCGGATTACGGTAAGTATGTCAATAAAGATTTACAGTAAGCGTAGCTAGTATAGTCTTCCCTTTTTGATCACTCTTCAGTAAATTCCATACACATACAAAAGCTGCTTTTAGATACCTCCGGGTTATCACCGACAGATACTTAAAAGCAGCTTGTATTCACGTGTAGAACTACGATATAACACCACCTTAACGGCATCCTTTTAACTACGGACTTCCGTCTTGCCCCCCTGTTTCTTCTGGCCAACTCCATTAATAAAATACCGCTATCCTTCTCTCCCCTGCATGCTCTTACAAGAATACCTTCCAACTAAAAAGTAATATATGGTAAAATCAATGGAATATTTACTCCCTTTTCGTAGGGGAAAATTGGAGGTGTCTGTGTTGTTATACGAGTTCATGTTATCAAATAAAGAGGCATTGCCCTTTCTATTTATTTGCTTTTTAGCTATATTTGCCGGCATTCACTGGCTTTTAGACCGGAAAGTTGATAAATCCATTCCCTATAAATGTCCAAAGCCTATTACATACACTCAAACAGGTCTAGTCCTTCTTTTACTCATCATAGGGTTTTCCTTCATAGATTCGAATCCTACCCTGAGTGGTTTAATTGTCGCCTCCTGCAGTTCCATTATTGCCGGCTTAGCCAGCTTCGTTGAAGGATTGTATGTCGGAGTAAATGTACCGGAATCCAA
The DNA here is from genome assembly GCA_031181585.1 of Lysinibacillus sp. Taxonomy (GTDB): domain Bacteria; phylum Bacillota; class Bacilli; order Bacillales_A; family Planococcaceae; genus Lysinibacillus_B. The sequence continues at coordinate 916 of JAPSKP010000086.1, read as the reverse complement.
GAGACAGTGGACTCTTTATTTTGATGCTGCTTTTTCCCTGCTTTTTGGTTTTGCCATTCTTTGGGCAACGGGGAGCTGGCTGAAAGTATAGATAAGGCGCTTCCTACAAATCTTTAGCAGATATTTTTATATGGGAGGTGTCCATAGTTGTTTGTTGTAAATGTAGAAGGAGCAATAAGAGAAAATGACAGATGGATTATGATCGAACGAAGTAATAAAGAGGAGCATGCTGGAGGCTTACTTTCACTAGTCGGCGGTAAAGTAGAAACAATAGATCACTCTTCGAATGTTTTAGAAAATACATTGAGACGAGAGATTTTTGAAGAAATCGGCATTCAGATAAAAAGGAAAATGAAATATATCCGTAGTACATCTTTTGTCACAGAGAGCGGCATCAATGTAGTAGACATTGTTTTCCTTTGTGAACATGAGTCCGGAAAAGCATTTGCCAAATGCCCTGATGAAATAGAAAATGTATGTTGGCTTACAACAGAAGAAATACTCAGCCATTCCCTCTCCCCGATCTTTTTAAAAGAAAGTATTCAGGCTGCTGAAACTTTTCTAGAATAGAATTTTTTATTTGTAGATAAAAGCATTTTATCGAGACGGGATTTACAACAAAAGAATTAATAATAAATTACCGTACTTACATTCAATATTATATTTCTTGAATCTTTTTAACTGTTGTTTCGTACGTTAAAACAGGAAAGGAAATGGAGGCTGATCGAAATGGAGAAAACGAAAAAATTGATGACCGGTATATCGACAACAGCATTAACGTTAAGTTTAGCTGGCTGCGGCACATCGGCAAACAGCTTACCGCCCAAGCCTACAGATAAAGGCTGTGACGATTGGGATTGGTCGGAGGAAGATGGTGTATGGCAATGTGATGAAAGTGGTTCAGGACATCACGGAT
>JAPSKP010000085.1 GCA_031181585.1 Lysinibacillus sp. | reverse complement strand
CCATACCGAACACGGAAGTTAAGCTCTCTAGCGCCGATGGTAGTTGGGGGCTTCCCCCTGTGAGAGTAGGACATCGCTGGGCAACAAGACTCAACCTGTAGAGGTTGAGTTTTTTTATTGCCAAAAAGCCCCCAACAACCAAACACCGAAGGTGAGCACGGCGCGCAAACCGAAGGATTCATTTTATGTAAGGAAATCAAAGAATACGATACGAATTCCCCCGAGCAGTGGGAGGACCAAGAAGGACAAGGAAACAAGAGAGCGACAGAAGGAACGTACTCGGTACGTGACTGAAAGAGTGAGCACAGATAACGCCGTCATTCGCCGGTCATCGCGCTGCGAAGATAGCGTCGATGGTAGTTGGAGGGCGCCCCTGTGAGAGTAGGACATCGCTGGGCAATCAGACTCAACCTGTAGAGGTTGGGTTTTTTTATTGCCAAAAAAGCCCTCAACCACCAAACACCGAAGGTGAGCCCGGCGCGTAAGCGAAAAGTTTATCTTATAAAAAGAATCGAAAGCTACGGGTTGTATAATCCTCGAGCAGTGGGAGGACCAAGAAGGACAAGGAAACAAGAGAGCGACAGAAGGAACGTACCCGGTACGTGACTGAAAGAGTGAGCGCAGATAACGCCGTCATTCGCCGGTCATCGCGCTGCAAAGATAGCGTCGATGGTAGTTGGAGGGCGCCCCTGTGAGAGTAGGAGGGCGCTTCGTAAGTAAAATCCAATCTTAACGGATTGGTTTTCGTTTACAAAAGAACTTACAATCGTCCAATAATTAGAGTACATGAAACAAAACCTTAAGAATCAATTTAAAACCTTCTATTCTCCTATTAATTCTAAAAAGGAATATTATATTATCTGTGTAATTTAGTGATAGAAATTAGAGAAAATAAATTGCCCTAATAAAGATAATTAAACCGTACAAAAAAAATATTATTCAAGTGTTGAACAATCAGAGTCATCTATCACTTCATAATTGACACATCAAGAAAAGAGCTGCCTGCCTCGACTTTCTAAGCAGCTTTTTCTAGTCAGGATTTTCGAGTAGCAAGTCCAAAAGAGGTATTGTTATATTTTTAACTGATCATACTCTTAATAAAAATAGGTGATGCTGTCCCGAGGAATTGAATTAGAGGAAGTTGGAATACTATCAAAAGATTCTTCGTGACCTAATTCCAAAGAGGCATTTTTAATTCCAGCGGACAATAATATAAATGACACTTTGAGAGATTAGATAATCTGCGGATGCACGATGCTCTTTTCAGTCTTTTTCCAGCGTTCTATTACTAACTTTTTTGAAGTGCCAAGTATTTATATCTATTAGTCGCCATTCAAATATAATAAATGATAGGATTATAGCCTTCCTCATTCCATCTCAACTATTTCCCTATGCATGAATAGAGGTGTGCTCGTCAGGTACCTCGGTAGAACTGTTGCATAAAATAGCAGCATCCTGTCCTCTAATCACTTCTGCTACTACAACTTCATCAAAGACATCTCTTTTTGTACGTACACGGATAATTGTCTGTAGCTTTTCGGATATACGAACGGAGGCAGTCACTTTATCCTTTTGATCTACAGCCATTTTTATAAACTCTAGACCTATTTTGCCTGTTGTTCTAATAACGATTAGATTCATCTCGATTATTTCCTCTTTATGATAGTATAAAGCTCAGTTTTGGCTATATTGATAACAAACTTTACAAAAAGGTTCTTTTTAGATTACTGTTACCTCCAACAGTTGGTTTTCGCTCTTGTAACTTCTATAATAAAGAAAGAACAATGAACGGAGTGAATAGAAATGAGAAGTGAAAGACCACTTGTAGAGGCCCTGCAGAAATTTGTAGAAAAAGAGCCCCATTCTCTGCATGTTCCTGGGCATAAAAACGGACTTCTTTCATCGTTGCCGAAGGAACTAAAAAAAGCCCTTATTTATGATGTAACCGAGTTATCCGGACTGGATGACTTCCATCATCCTGAAGAGGCGATTGATGAAGCCCAAAAACTTCTGGCAGAAACTTATGGAGCAGATCGCAGCTTTTTTCTAGTAAATGGCTCTACAGTGGGAAATTTAGCTATGGTTTATGTGGTATGTAAACAAGGAGATACTATTTTAGTTCAAAGAAATGCGCATAAATCTGTCTTCCATGCAATAGAATTAGTTGGTGCCAAACCAGTCTATTTAGCACCTCAGTGGGACGAACATATGAAAGCGGCTGGGGCAGTTCCATTTGAGACTATAAAAGAAGCATTAGAACAGCATCCAGAAGCAAAGGGCCTTATTCTTACTTCTCCTACATACTACGGGATGGTGGCAAAAGATTTGAAAGAGCAGATTGAGCTCTGTCATGAACACCATATTCCTGTTCTAGTAGATGAAGCACATGGAGCTCATTTTACAGCAAGTAAAAGGTTCCCAACATCAGCTCTTGATCTAGGGGCAGATATAGTAGTGCAATCCGCCCACAAGACGCTGCCGGCAATGACAATGGCTTCCTTTATGCATGTCAAATCTAAGCTTGTCTCCGATCGCAGGCTCAATCATTATCTACGTATGCTGCAGTCGAGCAGCCCCTCCTATCCACTTCTTGCCTCCTTGGATGATGCAAGACACTATATCAGCAAATATAAGGAAAGTGATGTAGTATACTGTCTGGAGAAACGAAATCAATGGATAGAGGCCTTGGAATCAATTCCAGAGTTGAAAATCATTGAAGCAGATGATCCATTAAAGGTATGTATTCGTATGGCAGGCTATACGGGGATGGAGCTAAAATTGGCGATGGAAGAAAATTTACTCTATCCTGAATTAGCGGATATAGACCAGGTACTGCTCGTCTTGCCCTTATTGAAGCATGGAGAAGTATACCCTTATGCAGATATAAGAATAAGGATGAAAAATGCAGTAACCCAATTAAAAATGAAAAAGGGTAGCGAACAGCCTCAAATGGGTAAACAATATAAAATGGCCTCTATTATTACACCTAATGCCACATTTGCGGAAATAGGGTCTATGGAAAAGGAATGGATTCCCTATATGCGAGCAATGGATCGAGTAGCAGGCAGTATGCTTATTCCTTATCCTCCTGGCATTCCCTTATTTGTTCCTGGAGAGAAGATTACGGTTTCCAAACTGAGCCAGCTAGAAGAGTTACTAGCCATCAATGCTTCGTTTCAAGGAGACCATCGTCTGGAAGAACGTTTAATTCAAGTACTAAAGTAGTTGTTGGAGGAATATAGAAAATGGTAAGAAATTTATTTATTACATTCGAAGGTCCAGAGGGAGCAGGGAAAACATCAGTTTTGAAGGCGATTGTCGAGCGACTGGAGAATGAACACATCGAATTTTTATCGACACGTGAACCAGGCGGAATTGAAATTGCTGAGAAAATTAGAGAGATCATCCTAAATCCGGAACATACCGCAATGGATGCTCATACAGAGGCATTGTTATACGCCTCAGCGCGCAGCCAGCATTTTTATGAGAAAGTAGAACCGGCTCTTCAGTCTGGCAAGCTTGTCCTCTGTGATCGCTTTATCGATTCTTCTCTAGTTTATCAAGGAATAGGCCGTGGCTTAGGTATAGAAAAGGTACGGGCCATTAATGAATTTGCAATAGGAACAAGGATGCCTGATAAAACTATTCTATTTGATTTAGAACCCGCTATCGGTTTAGCCCGCATTGAGGCTAACCGGCAAAATGAAATTAATCGGCTAGATGTAGAAAGCCTTGCATTCCATGAGAAAGTGCGAAACGGCTATTTACAACTAGCGGTGGAAGATCCAAATCGCATCATTCTTATAGATGCAAACCGCCCCTTAAAGGAAGTAGCGGAAGAGGCTTGGTTGATAGTAAAAAGTTTGATAGAAGAAAAGTAAATGAAGTAAGTAAGTGTAATATGATATAATGGTAACACCATTCAACTGAAAGGATGAGGGCGAATGAAATTAGTCGTAGCAGTAATTCAAGATCAGGATAGTAATCGTTTATCAAATGCTCTAACGAAATATAATTTTCGTGCAACAAAACTAGCGAGTACAGGTGGATTTTTGCGTTCGGGAAATACGACTTTTTTAGTCGGGGTAGATGATGATCGCATTCCGCAACTACTTGATGTAATTCGAGACAATTGCCGTTCACGCGAGCAGATGGTAGCTCCGGTATCTCCATTGGGAGGAAGTGCAGATTCGTACATTCCTTATCCGGTTGAAGTGGAAGTTGGGGGAGCGACTGTGTTCGTATTGCCAATAGAACAGTTCCACCAGTTCTAAGATGGAGGTGGATTTTTAAGTGAAGATTAATCGTGATATGCGTGTCGGTTTCCAGAATCAAAGTGAAGTAAGACAGACAAACCAAAATGGCAGCCGTTTTGGGGATATGGTTATAAAGCAAGGTTCAAAAATGGAAACAGAGCAGCTGACACGTCTTCTAGGTGATATTTCCGCCGCTGGGGAACGGGTGGCTCGCTCACGAAATTTGCGTGAATTGACACGTTTTAAAATGCTGGTAAAACGCTTTTTACAAGAAGCAGTCAATCATGGCTTGGAAACAAAGCAATCCCATACGTGGAATCGTTTTGGTGAAGGCCGCCGCTTAAAAATTGTTGAGACAGTAGATGAGCGTCTTGTAGAACTTGCCAGCGATATTTTAGATGAAGAAAAAGAAACGATTGATTTATTAGATAAAATAGGTGAAATTAAAGGATTATTAATTAACCTATATATGTAACCCCGTGTCTTTGTCGTGTATGTAGACACGGGATTTTTTCTAAAGGGAGCTTACTCATGCTTCAGATGTATGAAGTAAGGAAGTACCCTTCTACCCGAGGTGAAAAGGTGAATTAAAATGGCAAGAAAAATGGATGAGCTACAAGTATTACAGCCAATCGTAATGAAACAGCTTCAGACGATTTATGAAAAGAACAGAATGGCGCATGCCTATATATTTGATGGCGAAAAAGGCACAGGAAAGCGTGATGTCATGACGTTTTTTGTAAAGCTTCTCTTATGTGAGCATCCGATCGATAACGTTCCATGTGAAACATGTCGTCACTGTATACGTATTGATTCTGGAAATCATCCAAATATAAAGCAGGTTGAGCCTGAAGGTCAGTTTATTAAGATCGACCAAATCCGAGATTTGATTGCAGAAATGATGATGACAGGTGTGGAAAGCGGACGCAAAATTTATATCCTGCATCATGCCGATAAATTAAATACTGCTTCGGCAAATATGCTGCTGAAATTTTTAGAGGAACCTGATGGAGAAGTAACGGCTATTCTATTGACGGAGCAAATCCAAAGTATTTTACCGACAATCCGTTCAAGATGTCAGCATATTAAGTTCTCTAAAGTACCTCGGCAAATTTTAATGGAGCGCCTTACGGAGCAAGGGGTTACCCATTCTATGGCCTCCACGGTGAGCATGGTAACAAATGAATTTGAAACTGCCTTAGCTCTTGCAAAGGAAGAGCAGTTTGCACATGCAAGAAAAACAGTGTTAAAATTAGTGGAGATAGTCAAAAGTAATGTGCATGAAGCTTTGCTTGTAGTACATGAAGAATGGCTTCCTTCATTTAAAGAAAAAGCAGAGATGGAACAAGCATTAGACTTATTGCTGTTTGCTTATCGTGATATCGTGGCAATCAAGGCCAACCCTGATGCTGCCTGCACATATCCGGATATGCTGCATGTCTTTAAGGAAATGGCCCTGCATACAACTTATGAGCGATTATCGAGTCAAATGCAAGCGGTTTTACAAGCAAGAGCGAACCTGCAGCGCAATATGAACCGAACGCTATTAATGGAGCAGCTAATGCTAAATTTGCAGGAGGGGTATACATTTGTATAATGTAGTAGGAGTCCGCTTTAAAAAAGCGGGTAAAATATATTATTTTGATCCGGCTGCTTACATACTGGAAGTAGGGGAGTATGTAATCGTCGAGACGGCACGCGGAATAGAGTATGGGAAAGTTGTTGTTCCTACCCGCCAAGTGGATGAGAATGATGTCGTCTTGCCGCTTAAACAGGTAGTACGGCCGGCAGATGAAAGAGACCGCATTCAAGTGGAAGAAAATTTGGCAGAGTCTAAACGCGCGTTTGAATTAGCGACTACAAAGATTGTTGAACATAGCTTAGAAATGAAGCTTGTCGATGTTGAATATACGTTTGACCGAAATAAAATCATTTTTTATTTTACAGCTGAGGGCCGTGTAGATTTTCGCGAGCTTGTAAAAGATTTAGCATCTATTTTCCGTACACGTATTGAACTGCGTCAAATCGGTGTACGTGATGAAGCAAAACTTCTAGGCGGTATCGGTCCATGTGGACGTATGCTTTGCTGCTCCACGTTTTTAGGTGATTTTGATCCAGTATCGATTAAAATGGCAAAAGATCAGAATTTATCGCTTAACCCAACGAAAATCTCGGGCCTTTGCGGTCGTTTAATGTGCTGTTTGAAATATGAGAATGATGATTATGAGCTTGCTAAAGAAGGCATGCCTGATATCGGTGATGTAACAATGACACCAGATGGGCAAGGAAAAGTAATCGGCCTCAATATTCTTGAACGTTTAATTCAAGTATACTTGCAGGAGCAGGAGCGCACTGCTGAATATTCTCTTGAAGAATTATTGAAATATGAAAAAAATCTTATATAGATAGAAACTTAATGAGGTGGCTTGAGTGAAGGACCGTAATTTTTTAGATACTGTTATGGAGTTCGAACAGCAGCTCGAATCAATGCAGCAACAGTTCGGCGACTTGAAGCGGTTTGTTGCGCATATGATGGAGGAACATCAGACACTTCAAACGGAAAACCTTCATCTAAGGAAGCGTCTAGAAGAGCTTTTATCTAAGGAGCAGCCTTCTATAAAACACAAGAAGAAGGGCAATTCATTAGATATTGGGGAAGGATACGATAACTTGGCTCGTCTTTATCATGAAGGGTTCCATGTTTGTCATGTTCATTTTGGAAGCTCACGTAAAGGTGAGGATTGCTTGTTTTGTTTATCATTTTTAAATAAAGAAAATAGTTAATGAAGAGACTGCTTCCTTCAAGGGGAGGTCAGTCTTTTCTTTTGGAGGAATTACAATGAATGAATGGTTGAAGGGTGATGAACGCCTGGATTATTTATTAGCAGAAGATTTACGAATTATCCAAAGCCCATCTGTCTTTTCATTTTCATTAGATGCGGTATTGTTATCTCGCTTTGTCGGTGTACCGAAACGTGGAGCGGTAGTAGATTTATGTTCAGGAAATGGTGTGATTCCATTGTTTTTGAGCGCTCGTACCAAGGCAAAGATTACTGGGGTAGAATTACAGCCACGTCTATATGATATGGCTTGTCGAAGTATAGACTACAATCAACTAGGGGACCAAATTGAAATGATGCTTGGTGATGTAAAAGAAGCACCGAGTACTCTCGGAGTGGAAAAGTATGATGCCGTTACATGCAATCCTCCTTATTTTTCAGCCCATGAATTGAGTGATAAAAATTTGAGTGAGCATCATGCTATTGCAAGACACGAACTTTACCTAACATTAGAAGAGGCGATTCATTCAGCTAGCCGTTTACTAAAACAGGGAGGCAAGGCGGCGTTTGTCCATAGACCAGGCAGGCTATTAGATATTGTTACCGCCATGCGGGCAAACAGACTAGAGCCAAAAAGGATGCAGCTTGTTTACCCAAAGCGCGGAAAAGAGGCTAATACATTGCTTATCGAAGGTATTAAGGATGGGAAGCCAGATTTAAAAATTTTGCCTCCGCTTTACGTGTACGAAGAAAACAATGAATATACAGAAGAAATTCGAGAGATTCTGTATGGAGAATAAGCATTATTTTTATGTATTACAATGCCGCGATAATACACTGTATGCCGGTTACACAAATAATCTTGAAAAAAGGGTTACTATGCATAATGCGGGAAAAGGTGCAAAATATACGAAGGCCCGTACTCCTGTTACGTGTATTCATTACGAAATATTTGAAACAAAACAGGAAGCGATGAGAAAAGAGTATGCGTTCAAGCAGTTAGAGCGTAAGAAAAAATTAGAGTATATAAGGAGCAAAGCACATGAAATCACAAAAAAGTAGCCAGCATGAAACAGGCAGTTGTTTATACCTTGTTGCAACACCAATTGGCAATTTAGAAGACATGACAGTCCGTGCATTGCGCATTTTAAAGGAAGTAGATATGATTGCAGCTGAGGATACACGGAATACACGGAAGCTTTGCAATTATTTTGATATCGCTACACCATTAATCAGTTACCACGAGCACAATATAGAAGTTGGCGGACAAAAGCTGCTTTCTCTTTTACGCGAAGGAAAATCAGTAGCATTAGTAAGCGATGCTGGGCTGCCGTGTATTTCAGATCCAGGGGCTGATATTGTGGAAAAGGCTATTGCGGAAGGCTTTGCCGTTGTACCTATACCAGGGGCTAATGCGGCCGTAACGGCGCTGATTGCTTCGGGATTAAATCCACAGCCATTTTACTTTTTTGGGTTTTTAAACCGGAATAAAAAAGAACGTCGCCTACAGCTAGAGAGCTTAATAAAGCGAGAAGAGACAATGCTATTTTATGAAGCACCTCACCGGTTGAAGGATACATTGAAAGATATGCAGCTAGTGCTTGGGAATCGCCGTATCGTCTTAGCACGTGAATTAACGAAGAAATTTGAGGAATTCCTGCGAGGTACGATAGAGGAAGCGCTTGTATGGTCGGAAGGAAATGAAATCAGAGGAGAGTTTGTAATAGTAGTCGAAGGAAATACTTCTGGTGAATTAGAGGAAGTAGAGCAGCCATGGGTATCAATGACAGTGGTTGAACATGTAGACTATATAATAGAAGAAACTCAAATGAATTCAAAGGAAGCAATTAAAGAAGTTGCTAAATTACGGGGATTGCCAAAAAGAGAAGTATATAATACGTACCATCAAAAAGAATAGGTTAGAGCCCTAGAGAGATATAAGGTATATAACATAGTTCAGGTAATGGGACAAGTTATGGAAAATCAAAAATATGATGTTTTGTTACATGAAAGAAGGACCATTCTTTAGAGGATGGTCCTTTAAAATACTTAAATTATTTTTTTAAGTTATTTTGAATTTCTTTCATTAACATTTCTGCGCCTTCAGGGCTTAAAATTAATTTGCCCCCTACAAGACGGAAATTGTCATCTGATACTTCACCTGTTACGGCGCAAGTCATGTTAGGCATGTATTTTTTTAGGATGATTTTATCATCATCAACATAAATTTCTAACGCATCTTTTTCAGCAATCCCTAATGTACGACGAAGCTCGATCGGAATAACCACACGACCTAATTCATCGACTTTACGAACAATACCTGTAGATTTCATGATAATATTTTCCTCCTAGTTCGGTGTTATGATAATTCGTCAAAATTCGACATCAAATCCTTGTCTATGATAAATCATACCAAGTAATACCATAAACGTCAATAAATTAGTACTGAAAATAGGATATTAATGTGAATTTTTTAATCAAAATTTGCAGTTACAACCTTAAAATTAAAGATTTTTACTATTATTCACCTTTATTAGACTAAATATTCAAATAAAGGCTAAACTTATGATGTGGTTATTTTTCGACAAAATCCAATCTCAATAATCTTTCATTGAAACGAATTTCGTACTTCGTTAGAATAGAAACTATACTGTGAAACAAAATGGAGGCAGTTCTAGTGAGCGAACAAAAAACATTCTATATAACAACACCCATTTATTACCCTAGTGGTAAGTTCCATATCGGTACAGCCTATACAACGGTTGCATCTGATACAATGGCCCGCTACAAGCGTATGCGAGGATTTGATGTACGCTTTTTGACAGGGATGGATGAACACGGACAGAAAATCCAGGAGAAAGCACAAGAGACAGGTAAGCATCCTCAAGAATACGTAAACGAGATTGCTGATGCTGCTAAGAAACTATGGTCTCTTATGGATATATCCTATGATGACTTTATTCAAACCACACAAGAGCGTCATAAAAAGAGCGTCGAAAGAATTTTCACACATTTCCTAGAAAATGGTGACATTTATAAAGGTGAATATGAAGGACTTTATTGTGTACCTTGTGAATCCTACTATACCGAAACACAATTAGTTGACGGTAAATGCCCTGATTGCGGTCGTGAGGTACAAAAAGTTAAAGAAGAGTCTTACTTCTTTAATATGAAAAAATATGCAGATAGATTACTTCAATATTATGAAGAAAATATTGAATTTATTGAGCCAGAGTCTCGTAAAAATGAAATGATCAATAACTTCATTAAACCAGGTCTTGAAGACTTATCAGTTTCACGTACTTCTTTTGATTGGGGAATTAAAGTACCTGGTGATCCGAAGCATGTTATTTACGTATGGGTGGATGCTCTATCCAACTATATTACGTCTCTAGGCTATGGCTCTGACAATGAAGAGCTATTTAATAAATACTGGCCGGCCGATGTACATGTAGTAGGAAAAGATATTGTGCGGTTCCACACAATTTATTGGCCAATTTTCCTTATGGCCTTAGATTTACCATTACCGAAAAAAGTATTCGCCCATGGCTTCATAATGATGAAAGATGGAAAAATGTCAAAATCCAAAGGAAATGTTGTCTATCCTGAAATGCTAGTGGAGCGTTACGGATTAGATGCAACACGCTACTTCCTGCTGCGTGAACTTCCATTTGGATCAGATGGTGTTTTTTCACCGGAATCATTTGTAGAGCGTACAAACTTTGACTTGGCGAATGATTTAGGAAACTTATTGAATAGAACTGTCTCTATGCTGAACAAATATTTCGACGGGGTAATTCCAACAGAAAATCTGGAGCCAACAGAGTTTGATGATACATTAAAAGCATTTGCAGAAAACGTACGTATTAAATATGAAGAAAGTATGGAAAAAATGCAATTTAGCGTGGTGTTATCAGAATTATGGTCACTTGTTTCCCGGACAAATAAATATATTGATGAAACTTCACCATGGGTATTGGCGAAAAATGAAGAAGATCGTCCGAAATTAGCCGCAGTTATGGCAAATTTGGCAGAAAGTTTACGTCATATTGCAGTAATGTTACAGCCATTTATGACTTCGGCGCCTAAACGTATCGCAGAACAGCTTGGTCTAACAGAAGAGATGCTAAATTGGAATTCGATTGCTGGGTTTGGAAATGTTATTTTACCAAACACAAAAGTGGTAGAAAAAGGAATACCTATTTTCCCGCGATTGGAAGCGGAGGAGGAAATTGCCTATATCCGGGAGCAAATGCAGGCAAGCGTAAAAACACCTCAGGAAGAGCCAAAGAGGGAAATTGTCGAAACACCTGAAGTGCCGGAAATAACAATTGATGACTTTATGAAAATTGATTTGCGAGTTGCTACGGTTACAGCTTGTGAACCAGTACCGAAGGCAAATAAATTACTAAAACTTCAAGTCGACCTTGGGTTTGAGCAGCGTCAAGTTGTTTCAGGTATCGCTGAGCATTATAAACCTGAAGAATTAGTAGGGAAAAAGGTAATTGTAGTGGCGAATCTTAAGCCTGTAAAGCTTCGCGGTGAATTATCGCAAGGAATGATTTTAGCAGGTTCTCATGAGGGGATCTTAACATTAGCAACTGTTGATCCAAAGCTAGAAAATGGTGCAAAAGTAAAATAACCTAAATGGGTAGCGTTCTTCTTGCGTATTTAGCTAGGCTTACATTGAGGCATTTCGACAATTGTCTCTTTCAATAAGCGAAATGAGGAAGATAGCTGAAGTATTTATAATAAGCCTGTTGAACAGTTAAAGTTCAGCAGGCTTCCTTTCATTCAATTGTTTATCAAAATATTATTTTGAAATAAAGAAAAATACCATTTAATTGAATAAAAGGAGAGTCATACATCCTTCGATAAATAGAGACAGATAGAGACTTTGTTACAAAACAGGTAGTTCGGTAATACAAATGAAATATAGATGAAAAATAAGAAATAATTTAATCCATTACAATACGGAATAGGAGAATGAAACATGACATCATATATCGATACACATGTCCATTTGAACGCAGATCAATATGATGAAGATCTAAAAGAAGTTATCGCTCGTGCACTTGAAGCACAAGTAGAGAAAATGGTCGTTGTAGGTTTTGACCGCAAGACAATTGAGCGAGCAATGAAGTTGGTAGAAGAATATGACTTTCTTTATGCTGTAATTGGGTGGCATCCTGTAGATGCCATTGATTGTACAGATGAGGAGCTAGAATGGATTGAAGAATTGGCAGCCCATCCGAAAGTAGTAGGTATAGGAGAAACAGGACTTGACTATTACTGGGATAAATCACCAAAAGATGTGCAGCAATACTGGTTCCGCAAGCAAATAAAACTTGCTCAAAAGGTAAATCTGCCAATTATTATCCATAACCGTGATGCTACCGGCGATGTGGTGCGTATTTTACGTGAAGAAAATGCCGCATCTGTAGGTGGAATTATGCATTGTTATGGAGGGAGTGTAGAAACTGCCCATGAATGCATTGGTATGAACTTTATGATTAGCCTCGGAGGACCGGTTACGTTTAAAAATGCAAGACAGCCCAAAGAAGTAGCGAAGGAAATTCCACTTGAGCATCTATTAATTGAGACAGATGCGCCTTATTTGGCTCCTCATCCTCATCGAGGCAAGCGAAATGAGCCATCTTTAGTGCCCCTTGTTGCCGAGGAAATAGCACGTTTGAAAGAGGTGCCAGTGGAAGAAGTAGCAAAAGCAACAACAGAAAATGCAAAACGCTTTTTCAAAATTAGTGACTAAATTGTGAACACGTCTCCAATACTGCTGTTGGAAAGGCTTGCAAACTGTCGCTAAATGACCCAAATATGCATTTATGTTGACAGTTCAAAATGTAGTCCGTATAATCCAACGAGTATTAAAGGAGGCGTTTTTTCATGTCAAATGACACCATGAAAAATCTGTTCTTTGGTTCATTGAGGAGTAAGCAAACAGTGGTAAGACTTTTATCTCTTGTCCTGTTTGTATCAATTATTGTATTTGTTTTATACCAGGGAACGAAGAACTCAGTTGTCATCAATGCAAACGGTGAGCAGCTGGAAGTAGCAACACACGAAAAAACAGTTGAAGATGTATTGGCCACCCAAAACATCGCTGTTTCAGAATATGATAAAGTATCACCCTCACTGGATACCAAGGTTGTCAGCGGAATGACAATTGATTGGGAACAGGCAAAAGAAATTATTATTTCAGTTGATGGAAATCAGTCAAGTATTTGGACAACTGAAAAACGAGTGAAGGACATTTTGGAAGAGGCAAATATTGAAGTAGCAGAGCATGACGAGATTTCACTCAGCTTAGATACAGAAGTAGGAGCAGATCACAAAATCGATATTCAAAAAGCGTTTCAGTTAACGCTTGTCGATGGTTTAGAAGAGAGACAAGTATGGTCCACTTCGACTACGGTCGCTAACTTTTTGAAACAACAAGGGGTTACATTAGGCGAATATGATCGTGTCGGGAAATCAATGGAGGAGGTTATTACTCCAGACGATCGCATCGCAGTTGTTCGCGTAGAAAAAGTTACCGATGTAGTGGAAGAATCAATCGATTTCGCAATTGAAAAGAAAACGGATTCTTCTTTGTTGAAGGGAAAAGAAAAAGTAGTAACGACGGGGAAAAAAGGTACTGTAGAACGTACTTTTGAAGTCGTGAAAGAGAATGGACAAGTAGTGTCCAAAACATTACAAAAAGAAAATGTCGTTAAGAAGCCAACAAAACAGGTAGTAGCGGTAGGCACAAAAGTCATCACGGCTAGTGTTTCACGTAATAATTCAGCTGCCCCTTCAAGAGGGAAGGAATTTTATGTGACAGCAACAGCTTATACAGCAAACTGCTCAGGATGTTCGGGTGTAACGGCAACTGGATTAAATTTAAAGGCAAACCCCTCAAGTAAAGTGATTGCAGTTGATCCAAGTGTTATCCCATTAGGCTCAAAAGTTTGGGTTGAAGGTTATGGTTATGCAATTGCTGCTGATACAGGCGGCGCCATCAAAGGTAATAAAATCGATGTATTCATATCTTCCAAGTCCCAAGCAGCAAGCTGGGGGCGTAAAAAGGTGCGCATAAAAGTATTAAACTAGTTAATAGTATTCCAAAATGATTATGCTTTCCCGTTTTTGACTGGCGGGAAAGCTATTTTTATGGAGAGAAATAGGGGTCAGCAGCTTGGATGCCGGCTTCAATATAAAAAATAAAAGCAAGGTATTTACGGTTAGGAATACCTTTCTAATGGGTTGCAATCTGCTGATTGTGTTAAAATACGAAAAGAAGCTTGAGTGAAAAGAGGATATAGTTTGAATATAAAAGAAATCATTGTGGTGGAAGGCAAGGATGATACAACTGCCATTAAGCGTGCTGTTGGTGCTGATACGATTGAGACAAATGGCTCCGCTAT
>JAPSKP010000011.1:7507-56938 GCA_031181585.1 Lysinibacillus sp. | reverse complement strand
GAAGGAAAGCTATGACCTTTGCTGAATCACTTCTTCCCTTCTTTTTCAATCTGTTTCAGGCGGATATTCATCCAAAATATTACCAAAACAATTATGGCTGCTAAGGGCAGAATCGCATAACCGCTGATAAATAGAGATAAAATACTGCAGATAATCAGTCCCGCAGCAATCGTATAGGCGGTTTGCCCACCCTCTTTTGCCACTTTTCGTTTATCTCCTTTAAACGTCTTTTCATCAAATCCAGCAAGAAGCCCTATAATACCCTTGGCCAAATCAAATAACCCAGCCCGAAAACGGGAGACTGATAATGAAGAAAATCACAGCTTCCATATATTATCCCCCTTTTCGAACTAAAAGTTTAATGACTGCTTACTTAGTGCTCATTATAAAACTTTCATTTCGCTAAGTATTGTCCCTTCCAATTTGCCCGTTCATTCGTATGAAGTACATCTTCTAAATCTGTATCCCATTGTTTAGTTAGCGTATTATATACTCGAGCAAATAACGTATCTGTTTTTGTGTCATGAAGGATATATGCTAGGCACGGAACATCATTGATTTGTATTTCTTCACTTGAAAGAATCGATGTTACATAAGTTTTTACCTCATCGTCGTCCTCCTGCATATCAGTAAGGAGCTCAATCATCTGGTCTTCCACTACTTCCTTCACTTCAAGACCAGCTGCATAGGAAAGCTCCTCTGGAAACTCATCAAACTCCAGCACTTCTTCAATATCACCAGGCAGGAAGGCTTTGTGAAGCGGGCTGTACTGTAAAATATCACTAACTGCATCGAGCTCTTCTTCGTATACACCCTCTGCGAGCTGCTTTTCACCCTTAGCCGTCAGACGTAGTGTTTCTTCCTTTTCAACAAGCTCCGTCTTTTTCATTTTGCTTAATAGATCATTGATGAAAAGCGGCTCTACAAGGAGAACATCTGCAAGTGCCTCTCCATCCTTAAACACACCCGTTTGAAAAGAAATAAGCATCATTTTCATCAAAATATCCATCGGTTTTTTTAAAACAGGATTATACGTAACCTTAAAGGAATGGACAGGAATACAGAAGCTCATTTCGTGTAAGATTTTCGCACCATCCATTTGGGTCAGCTGATCAGCAAGCTGCCTTTGCAATGTTAAAAGTTCCATGGATTATGCCTCCTTAAATGCACGGTAGCCGTCCTGCACTTTTACTGTATTTAACACATGAGCGTACATATCACGGACTTCCCGTTTCTTCGGCTTTTGTGCAAACATTTCCGTACTGCCTACTAATGCCAGCAGTTCGCGTGCGCGTGAAAGTGCTACATTCAGTCGTCGGTAGTCCTTCGCAAACCCAATTTCTCCGTTTCCGCCATTATTACGAACCATTGATACGAAAATTACATCCATCTCCATTCCCTGGAATTTATCGACTGACCCAGTACGAATATGGAGATGAGGCACGCTAATTTCCTGTTCAATTAAGCGGTTAATCCGCTTAACCTGTTCAGCATAGAAGCTGATAACTCCAACTGATTTTAACGCATCAGCTGGAATTCGCCCTTCTGCCTTTGCCTTCTCAGTCGCTTCATTCATTTCAAGCAACAGCTTCTTAATAATAGTGAGCTCTGCCTCATTGAAAAGACTCGAACCTTCCTGCATACGTTGTTCAAAATAACGCTTTTCGTTTGGAACATCAAACCATAGAAGATGGTTGTTTGTATCAAAGTGAGATGTTTTTAGCTGATGATTACGCAAGGCATCAGAATCCGGCAGTCCGCACTTCAGTTCATCGCTTTCGTTTTTGTAAAATGGGGCAATGGTTTCCATAATATTTTCATGCATACGATACTGAATTGCCAGCATCGTCTTGTTCGCCCTTGGCAGGTTTTTATAAAGCCGCTCAAATAGAGATTCTTCCAGCAGCTTTTCAAGCTCACGTTTTTGCTCAAACGTATCGCTCTCCTTCAGAACTTGCTCAAGCGTTTCTTCGAATGTTTCATCACCAATAAGCGGCGGCAGTTGATGATGGTCTCCAACAAGAATAACCTTTGCTCCTTTAAGCATTGGTAATAGGAGCTCTGGCGGGGTTGCTTTTGAAACCTCGTCAATAATGACTACATCAAATGTCGGGTAGTTATCCATGAATTCCCGGTTAGCAGAAGCAACACAAGTAGTTCCGATTACGTTGGCATGTTTTACATAAAGCTTCCGGATTTCATCCAGGTCATGCTCATTCGCTGATTCAAGCATTGACTGCCATTGCTTCTGCAGATTTTGTGTAACAGGCAGCAGTTTAATGCGTTCTTCTAAATTCATGATTTTTACGAAAGATGCAGCAAGCTTTTCTTCTACATTTGCAAGTGCTTCCTCAGGATTTTGCTTCACAAGGAGCTCCAGCTCTTCCTTTTCCTTTTCAAGCGCAATTCCTGAGCTATTCACTTCTTTCAAATCTGCCATGGTTTTAGTAAGCAGCTTTTCTCCACTTTCCAATTCTTTTACTACCACTTCCAGCGACGCCAGCTTTTGATCCTTCTCTGCTGTAATCTCCGAGATGACAGTAAGGATATTGGCCATTTCAGTTTTGGTTTTATCAGCGTTCATACGCAGTGTGCGAAGTGTTTCGACAGGTCTTGCTTCTTTTACCGGCAATGATTCGATATGCATTGACGTTACAGTCAGTTTGCCTTTCCATTTCTGCACTTGTTCACGCAGTGAATCGATAACTGCCTCATTAGCTCCCTGCTGTTCCTTAAGTGCCGCAATCAAGGCTTCTTTGAGTCGTTCAAAAATGATTACTGTATCCTGAATTAGTGCATTATAACGATGAAGCTGCTCATCAATAAACGCTTTTCGAAGGTGCAACCCCTGAATGGAACGTGTTCCATTTGAGACATTTATTTTCTTCTCTACGAAAGCTTTACTCAGCTTGGATAGAAAATCACTCACCTCTTGAACGGAGTACGTGTGTTGAGGAGGAAGCGGCAGGCGGTCAACATGAATACCCAGCGTTGTTTCGCTATAGACGATTGCTTTTTCCAGGCGCGAAGAAACATCCTTTATTCCCTTATATGCCTCAAGCTGCTGCTGACGCTCATCAAGTGACATCAGCAGCCGGTCGAGCACGTAGCTGCGACGAAGTCCATGCTCCTCAAGATAGCTCTCCACCTCATACACTTTCTTAAGAGCAGTAATTTCCTCTGCTTGTGCTTCGATTGCCGTAGTACCACCTGTTAGTTTTGTTAGCTTTTGCTCAACAGCTGCGAGCTGCTCTTGACAACGGCTTTGTTCCTCTAATAGTTCAGATAACTCTAACTCACGTGAGACCTGAACGAATTCGTCTGATGCCTCATCGAGACGCTTCTTCACATTCTCTTCACTTTCATACTGCGCTAAACCCTCATTTAGCTTCGTAATATCTGCCTCATAGGAAGCAATGTTTGCCCGAAGCTTTTCAAGGGCAGCTTCTGTCTCCTCGCGTTCCCTCTTCAATGAACCAAGCTGCTTTTTCAACGCTGCAATAGAATCTTCGAGTTCGGCCAGACGAATCTTTGCCTGTTGCTTTTTCTCAATCTGCTTTTGGAATTCTACTTTTTGAGATTCATAGGCAGAAATTTTGTCCTTTGTTGCTCCAATTTCTTCTTGTAGCTGTTGTTCTTTCACAGTATGCTCGTTAACTTCTGTTGAAATAGCATGGTATGTCTGCTCTTTCCAGTAAGCCGATACGTTTTCTTCGATGAACTTTTTGCCCTCTTCTTCAATTGATTCCGTTCGTCCATAGCGTAGAATCCTGATGTCTTTATTCGAGAGCAATCGGCTGAGTGCGTTGTCTACTGCCAAGTTGGATTGTGATGCAACAAGCGTTTTCAATCCTGCTTTCGCATTTTGATAGCAAATTTCTGAAATAACGGTTGTCTTCCCGGTTCCCGGTGGACCTTGGATCACGTATAGGTCCTCCGCACTCATGGCACCTGCAACAGCCGAACGCTGGAATTCGTTTAGATTATTGTGAAATTCCAGTTCTACATTTTTCTTGCGCTCAGCAATTACAGGTTTGTCCTCAAACAAAATATTCTCTAAGTTAGCATTTGCCGCAAGCCCTTCCTTTAATCGCTCAAAACCGCGTAAGAGACGTTGCAGCTGTGCTTTTGTTGCCGCATTGCTAAACTCGATCTTATTGAATTCGAATTGAAGTTCGTTCTTGCGAGCCATTCGTGCCATATCGGGTTTCAGTTCAATTTCTACTGTCCGTTCACCACGATTTACTTTCACGACATCTCCTAGATCCTTATGATAGCCTCGAACGCGTGAGCTAAGTCCTTTCAGCTGCTTCCATTGCTTTGCATCAAGCCCTGACAGCTGCATCATCACATGTGAAAACTCGGCATTAAAGCGAGGGCTTGAAAAATTTGCCTCGATGTCTTCAATTTCCGCATTCTTATTTAATACTTTTAAATAACCTTCCCAGCTTGAAATACGTTTATTGACATATTCATAGCGTTCCTTTGAAAAAGGTAAAGCTGCAAGAGAGCTGATAAACTGATCCGGATACGTATGGCCATTAATCCGTGTCGGTACGAAATGCACAAGCATTCGCTCACGGCGGTTTGTCGCAACCGGGGTACCTATACCTCTTGTTCTGAAACTTTTCGCTACTAACCCGCTTTTCAAATCAAATAGGCAGTCCATAATACAAACTCGTTCTGGAAATTTCTTGGCAAGCCCTTTGTTTACAACAGGATCAAAGTATAATGTCAGCGATAGCTGCACGCCGTCTGTCTCCAGTTTTTCTACAAATACAACAAAAGCTTTCTGTAAATTAAAAAAGGCGTGTTCGTCGGGAACATGCTGTTTCAACGCTTCACGAGCTGTATTTGTCAATACGATATGTAAACGCATTTTTTCAGTTGCGGTCGTCTGCATGTGAACACCCTTTCTTTCAATCGTTCAAAAATAGTCACAAGCTCTATTATACCAACAATTTGATTGCGTTGGTAGAGCTTCCGCGCGAGAAAAAAGCCTATGAAATATTTCATAAGCTACTGTGAATTATTCTTGGATACGAGCTTCCGCTGCATATTTATTGTCCCATGCTTCATCGACTTTGCGTAAAGCGATCGGCCGAAATGTCTCTTTGTGAACAAGTGTATGTACACTCTTTGCTGTTGCAGCAACTGAGCCGTCCTCATGTAAAATTTCATAGCCATATGTAGTACGGAGTCTGCCATGTGCTTCAATCCATGTACGAACTGTCGCTGTTTGTCCATAGCGCATAGCTTTTTTGTATTGGAGTGATAAATCAAGTACAGGTGATACATAACCGGATTGTTCTAACCCCGCATAATCAAAACCTAGATCCTTCACAAGCTGTGTACGGCCAATTTCACACCATACAACGTAGTTGGCATGGTACACAACACCCATTTGGTCTGTTTCCGCATAACGGATTTCAATTTGCTTTTCTGATACGAACATTTATTTCTTTCCTTTCATAGAAATGCTGGTATATCAACATTTCACTCACTTTTCAATAACACCTCTATAATTATACACCACTTGGAAGCAAGATGACGTGAATTTGACCTGGAGAAATGCGGTTCAAAATAAACACTTACTACTAAATAGTATTTTCAGTTCTCTGCTCTCTCAAAAGCTCCCTTAATGATAAAAGCTTTTTTATTTTACCTTCGTTTAGTAGAGGAAATATTCATACTACTTTTTGCAACTCACGCAACGAAGTTCATATTTACGACAAATTTATATTTGTCAACTACTATTTTTTGTTCAATTTGTGAAATTGTATACAAAAATGAGTTTTAAAAGAGGAAATTTAGCTAAAAATAAGATCACAAAATAAAAATGTTGAAATTTAGACACAAACGACATATAATATAAATAACAAAAGGGTTTTGGGTAAAACTAATATTTTCCTAATTAGGAGGGGTATGTATGGCTAACTTATCAAACATTCGACAAGATGTGGAGCTCTATAATGATGTACCGCTAGTGAAGGAATTCAAAAAGCCAAGTGGTTTGATTGTTTTTGGGCCAGCTGCCGGCTTTGCGTTGTATGGTTTAACTGCAATGGGTATGATTGGATACGATATTCTGATTAAATTATTTTAAGTAATGAACAAAAGCCTTCTAATCGATTGGTTAGAAGGTTTTTTTGCAGTTTTCCATAAACGTACTTTTATATGGTAATAAACCTGATAGCCTCTCTTCCCTTAACCTTTTGCATAAATATGTTGCCACAGGAAAAAATGACAATAAAATTGCGAGGTTGCAGGATGATTTTCATGAACTTACAGTCAGGAACATACTATTGGCCAACTACATTACAAGACGCCCCTTCTTATCCAGCCATTACAAAGGATATTGTATGCGATGTATTAATCATTGGCGGCGGCAGTTCAGGTGCCCAATGCGCTTATTATTTGGCCAGTACAGGTTTAGACGTAGTTGTTATTGAAAAGGGAAAAATCGGCAGTGGCAGCACAAGTACGAATACAGCTTTAATCCAATATTCGGGTGAGAAAATGTTTACATTACTAACAAATTCATTCGGCAGTAAGCTCGTTAGCAGACATTTACAGCTATTAAAACAAGCAATCGAGGAAATAGAATCTGCATCAAATTCTTCTCCTATTGATCCCGAATTTTTCCGCAGAGATACACTTTATTTTGCCAGCACTAACAATGATGTGAAGAAGCTGAAGGATGAGTATCATTTACTGAAACAGCATGGATTTGAGGTAGATTTTTTAACGAAAGAAGAAATAACGTCAAAGTATCCATTCAGTTCGGAAGCTGCCATTTATTCTTATAATGATGCAGATCTCAACCCTTTTAAATTCTCACATGGACTCCTTAGTTATGCCAAAAATAAAGGAGTAAGGATTTTCGAGCAAACACAAATGAATGGTCACTATTTCGACCATCATAAACAAGTCACGAATGTTTCCACAAAAACAGGCTACGGGATTAGCACACGCCATGTGATATTTGCTGCAGGTTATGAAGGTATCGATTTAAAAAAGGAAAAGCTTGTTTCCTTCAGCAGTACATATACTGTCACAACAAAACCGGTGGACTTATCAACCTGGCATAATCGAACACTCATATGGGAAACGGCACGGCCGTATATTTATATGAGAACTACGGCGGACAACCGCATTATAATCGGCGGGCTGGATGACTCCACTACTTACCCTGAAGACAGAGATAGTAAGTTAAAACATAAAGCCGATTTATTAATCAAGGAATGTAATCAGCGCTTTCCAGCTATTCATGCGGAAGCGGAATTTACGAATGCCGCATTTTACGGTGGGACGGTAGATGGTCTGCCCATTGCAGGCATTTATGACGCATATCCAAACAGTTATTTTTTTATTTGCCTTTGGCGACAATGGGACGGTCTATAGCTAGCTTTTGGCGAAGCTTATTGAAGAGGATATCGTTCATGGCCACAGCGAGGACTTGCTTTTGTATCGACAGGATCGGCCGTTGGTTTATTAGAAAACTTAGGTTTGATTTATTTAAGGAAGCAATGTATAACTTTAGATTGATGTTTCTCAAAATAAATGGTGCTAGAGGTTATTAATTCTCTAGCACCTTAACATTATACTCTTTTCTAACGAATGGATTTTGTATTATTGTATGTGTTGTTCGTTTTTTGATTTCCTCTTATTTCTAAAAAACTATCTGTTATATTGAAAGTAGCCCATAAAGAAGAACTGTGCATCCAGAGAAATTTATAGCTAAATAGATTTTAATGTAGACTCGTTAATTAATATTTTTCTAGAATTTTAAAAATGGAGGCAGATTATGGACAAAGAAAGGTTTTATATCGACCTTACAATCGGGCGAAGAATCTTTGATACTAGCAAGCAAAGTGAATGGACAATAGAAGAATGGCTGGTTTGGATTGGAGAGCCGGAAGATCATGCCAATCTTGCATTCAATCTGCTGGAAGACGATACATTACATTTGAAAGTATCAAGCATTTATTATAATGAATCGAATAATCATATGTATGTGGTATTCGAAGCAACCAATAAATGTGAAAAGGATATTACGCTCGAGTCTGGCACATGGAAAGTAGATGATACATTCTTTGAATTACCAAATATGCTGCCAATACATATTAAAGCCAATGAATTAAAATCAGACATTGAAGGTAATGTTGCTCATATGTTCATGCAGGACGCAATTTGTATGGAGTTTAGCATTTTTGAAGCCAAGACGAGAAAGCTTTTAAGAGAGCTTGCTTTTGAGGTGAAGGTATATCATTAATTTAAATTTAACTATTAATTATGTCGACAATTATTTTTCTCATCAATCTCTCTTGAATAAGGAAATCAATCCGAATAACTTTACCAATCAAAAATCGCTGACGAGCTAACGTCAGCGTTTTTTAATTTTATTGAGCAGTATAACCGCCATCTACTGTTATTGTATTCCCTGTCATGAACGACGAGTCATCTGATGCCATGAATAAAACGGCTTTTGCCATTTCCTCTGGCTGACCAAGACGCTGCATTGGGGTAATTTGGCGTAAAGCCTCTTTGCTTTCTTCCGGAATAATTGGTGTATCGATAAAACCAGGACAAAGAGCGTTCACTCGGATACCACGTGTTGCATATTCAAGCCCTAAAGAACGAGTCAGGTTAATAACCCCGCCTTTTGCTGCATTGTATGCTGCAGATCCTGCTGAACCGACCCAGCCATACATTGAAGCAGTATTAATAATCGAACCGCCGCCTGTTTTTAGCATCTCTTTAATACCAGCTTGTGCAACAAGGAACACACCATCTAGGTCAACGTTCACAGTATTACGCCATTCTGAATAAGAAAGTTCTTCAGTTGGCGTTACACGTCCAATCCCTGCGTTATTGAATAACACATCAACACGGCTGTATTTTTCAACTGTTGTTGAGAAAATATTTTGTACTTCTTCTTCATTTGTAATATTCGCTTTGATGAAAAGTACATCTGCACCTTTTCCTTTAAGATCCTGTTCGAATGCTTTGCCCTTTTCTTCATTCAAGTCGACGATTACAACTTTTGCCCCGTTTTCCACGAATAATTTAACAGTTGCAGCACCGATTCCTGAAGCCCCGCCTGTAATAATTGCTACTTTGTCTTGTAATTTTGTCATGAATACAACCTCCTGCTAACTAGATGTATAACACCTTTATTGTACGTTTATTAAATAATTCGATACAATCATTAATAAAGTAAAAACTGTCTATTACGGCGACATTTACGTAGGAAATGTTGCCTTTCGGAGGAAGAACCATGACACAAAATTCAACAATCCGCCAGCAACGAACACAAGACCATCTCTATCAGGCTTTCATCAAGCTAGTCAAGTTAAAAGGCTTTCATAATGTTTCGGTAACAGATATTGTAGCGGAAGCAAAATACAATCGCACAACGTTCTATAAACATTTCGAAGACAAATTTGATTTAGCAGATGCATTAGTAACCGCCATGATGGAAGGGTTAGAGGAAGCTGTCGGTATTCCTTATCTTCGTAGAAGAAAAATCAATTCATCTGAATTGAATCATCAGTCATTTCATATAGTCGATTATTTTTATGAGCAGCGGGAATTCTTTGAGCTTCTCACCGTGCCCGATACCATTCCTTCATTAACGACTAATTTGCCGTTAACTATTTTGAAAATTTATAAGAAGCAATTTCGTTTTGATACAATTAATAGTAG
Source organism: Lysinibacillus sp. (assembly GCA_031181585.1). Lineage (GTDB taxonomy): Bacteria > Bacillota > Bacilli > Bacillales_A > Planococcaceae > Lysinibacillus_B. The sequence goes on along the minus strand of JAPSKP010000011.1, from coordinate 47,230 downwards.
CAATGTGAATATGGAGACGTTTAAGCGTTATACCGCATTTGGCTTCTACGGCATTATACTAAACTGGATTACTACAAACTTTGGCCAGCCGAAGGAAGAGTTAATAGAGGAGCTAATTGAATTAACTAGAAGTCATATGAAAACAATTGAGTATATTGGCCAGCCGCCTAGGTAAACTAGGTTACAAGTAAAACCTCCTTATCTGCAACCAGACAATTTGCTTACCAAACAGGATTCCACTTCCTCAAAAACTGCTTTGTCCTGTCATGTCCGATACACATTAGTTTTTGCTTTGTCTCATCGTCAATCTCAAATTGGGTGGCGCTGTAGTGCTCTACTGGAATAAAAATAATATCCCGTTCGTGTCTGCGTGAAATATAGCGATTATCATGTGCATCTTTCATCGTTGAAAATAGAGCTTCAAACAGATCGATCGCATTATCGATTTTATGAGGGGCGATTTCTTCGCTTGCGCTGCTTAGCTTCAACCCAAGAACAGGCCGCTCTTTATTGCCATTATCGAAAATCCATAAAGGAAAATTACTGAGTACCCCGCCGTCTACAACAACAGCCTCCCCTTTTCCATTCCGTAAATAAACCGGTTCGAAGAAAAAGGGAATGCCACAGCTCATTCTTAATGCACGGGCAATCGGAAATGTCTCGCTGTTGACACCATATTTACTCAAATCGTCCGGTAATACGATTATGCGGCCATTCGTTAAATCAGAAGCAACAAGACGCAGCGACCCCGGCGGTAAATCACCGAAAGTACACACACCCTTTTTCGCCAATGTATCCTGAAAAAATTTCTCTAATAACTTTCCCCGATACAGCCCTAAATTCATATATAAATTAAGCCATTTTAAAAAAGGAAGCCGAAACACACGTTTTGGTGAATCAAGCAAGTCCTTAATATTCAGCTCATCAAAGATTGTTTCCATTTCTTCTGCATTAAAGCCCGCTGCGACAAATGTTGCCAAAATGGCGCCAGCACTCGTTCCTGCAACACGTCTAAATTTGATGCCTCGCTCCTCCAGCGCCTGGATTGCGCCTACATAAGCGAATCCTTTAATACCTCCACCCGAGAACACGCCGTCGACAATCATCTGTTCTCCCCTTTTTTCCTTTTCTTTATATGTAGCAATAATAATCCCTATTTAGAACTCTTAATTCTTAAGCTCCCTACTTCTAAACAGCTGTTTCAGTCCCTGACAAAGTTCAAGCGTTCTCTAATAGGTTACATATAGCGGAAGTAAGTGATAAAATTTATTTGTGTCACGAACAGGAGGAGATTGTATGAATTTTTATATTGCATCGAGCTTCAAAAATATCAATTTAGTGAGGGAGCTCTCTGCAAAGCTGCAGATAAAGGGGTTCACACATACATATGATTGGACAAAAAATGGACGGGCCGCTTCCTACGAGGCGCTTAAACAAATTGGTGAAGAAGAAAAAGAAGCAGTAGCAAATTCCGATTTTCTTATCATTCTTCTTCCCTCCGGAAAAGGAAGCCATATTGAATTCGGCATAGCATTGGGGCTTGGTAAAAGGATTTATGTTTTTTCACCGATAACGGAACTTTTTGATTTTGATGAAACAAGTACCTTTTATCATGTGGATGGTGTACACCGTTTCACAGGAGAATTCGAACACTTTATAAGTTATTTAATCGAGCAGGAAATGAAAACGAAGGAGTAATGTATATTTCCTTTTACTTTAAGTAATAAAGGTTTGTATAAACGTTTAGGCCTACAGTGAACTTAGTTTACCGATTCAAATGACTCCCCGCTCTTTCAAGATAACCGGCTTTAGCGCAAGAACCTGTTCAAGAATCAATGTTCTCTTAGCATTTTTAGTATAGCAATAGACTTGCAGACTGCCACCTGCCATCTTCAAGACTTTGACACGTCTTTTTGTAATGTCGCCGTTTTTAGCCATATAGATGATGTCGATTAATTGATGACGCTTCATTGCTTTTAGAATTTGTTCACGCATAGGTATCGCTCCTTTTCCTCTATTATAGAACAAACGTTCTCCTTTTGGAAGCGGATTGATTGAAATTTAGGGAGGTTAAATGATGAAAAAAGAAGTATCCGAGGTTTATGATCAGTTAGCATATATTTATGAGCGATCAGTTGATACAAAGGGGTTATTCAATATCGCCTACGAACGCCCTGCTATGCTGGAGCAAATTCCTGTTTCTTTACAGGACAAGCGAGTACTTGATGCTGGGTGTGCAGCAGGCTGGTATACGGAACAGCTGATCAATCGAGGGGCAAACGTTGCAGCAACAGACATTAGTCCAGAAATGATAAGCGCGGCAATACGTAGAGTCGGAGAACAGGCCGACATAGTTTGTCTTGATTTAGAGGAAGAATTACCCTTCGAAGATCATGCATTTGATCTTATCGTCAGTTCATTAACACTACATTATTTAGAGGACTGGCGGCGAACATTTAAAGAATTTAGACGAGTACTGAAACAGGACGGGATACTTTTGTTCTCAGTGCATCACCCCTTCACAGACGTCGCTCTTCTGAAGGATTTTCAATACTATTCAACAGAGCTCATTATTGATCAATGGGAAAAGGAAGGCAGGGTATATGATGTGCCTTTTTACCGCCGCCCCCTTCAAACCATTTTAAATGATACCCTCTCATTTTTCGCCATTGAAAAAGTAATCGAACCGAAGCCAACCCTTTTATTTAAGGAACAGGCTCCCGAAAAATACAAGAAACTGCTGAATCGGCCAAATTTCTTGATAGTTAAGGCAAGGAAAAGAGCGTAATTTCGATTAATAGAAAAAATATTTTCAGTCGTAATTATACTCTTAAATATAATTAGGTAGCCTTGTGAAGAGATGAAAAGGATTACCTTTTTCCTTTTGCATTGGTATGTAAAATTTTAATGAGGATATTTCTATAAAAGAGTAAGGTGGTTCCATTACTATTTTTCTGCTATCCTTTTTAACTCTGTTGCACGATTTACAATAAAATCTCTCATATATTTTTCTAAAAATAATCGATCGGCTATTATCCCAACAATTCCAAATGGAGATTTATAAGAAAGAGTATCTTTCATAATAGTCCCTGCATCACTTTCTATAAATACGTGTGTATGAGTAAATGAGTGGAATGCACCTTTCACCATAATATCTATGAATTTATATGGTTTTTCCATCTCTATTATTTTAGCGGTTAATTTTTGTTTTACTCCAAAATGGATAGCCTCCCAAGTAACTGTATCACCATTTTCCATCAGTCCAGCTGTAACACCATCAATCGCTCTTTCCTTCGTTTTACGTGTTGTTTCAGTGTGTACATTTACGTTTCTCGCAAGGTCAAAACAAATATGAATAGGGGCATTGATAAAAATTTCGTATTTAATTGTAGGCATATTTAATTTACCTTTCTTTTGGGTTTGTAAAATCAGCTGCGAGCTTCGTACAACCAGCTATTATGACAGCTGCTAACAAAAAAACGCTATATATTTCAGTTTGAACACCCCTTCAAAAAGATCTTATTATCTCATTAATCGGTCAACCCATGCTGGGAGCAGACTTTCTCTTTCTTATTAGACAATCTAGTCATAATAATAGACATTTTTCATTGGATAATAGACAATCCCGAAGTAGTAATAGACAAAATCACCTTCTTAATAGACAAAACTCTCTTATTAATAGACAATCTCGCTGCTAGTTAACTAAATCATATATTACATCACTAACGTATCCCAATAATCGCAATAATTTTTACAGGTAATTTCCGTTATTTGTGTCATTGGTTACTATTCCATACGTTGGCGAGTAGTCGAACCGCTTCTTCGATTTCTTCAAATGGAATCGCGCCATAGCCAATCATGACATAGTGCCGTACTTCTATTGTCTGATACGATGACGAAATAGGATCGATCGCAATACCAGCTTGAGCTGCTAACTGTATGGCTTTCTCTTCGTCCAGCCATTCAGGCAGTTTCAAAATAATATGGAGCCCAGCTAAATCACCGATTATTTCGAACTCATTGCCTAACCATTCGTTGATACATTCGAGCAGCTTCTCCCTCTTCTTCCGGTATAATGTCCGCATCTTTGCAATATGCTTCGTGTAAAGTCCAAATTCCATAAATTCAGCAACCACCCGCTGCTCAATTCTTGAAACCGTCGCTTTTTGTTCCTTATTAAATTGACGAAATTGCTCATGCAGCTCAACAGGTAAAATCATATAGCTTATTCGAAGAGACGGAATCAATGTTTTAGAGAATGTTCCAAAGTAAATCACCCTTTGCAGTTGATCGATTTGAGCAAGTGGAGGAATGGGATTGCCCTTGTAGCGGAATTCTGCATCATAATCATCTTCAATAAGGTAAGTACCTGATTCGCTTGCCCATTTTAATAATTCAAGCTTTCGGTCAATCGGCATTACCATTCCGAGCGGGAACTGATGAGCTGGCGTGACATAATAAAAACGACAGTCCGACTGAGGAAGGGATGCCCCCTTTTCATCGACAGGAACATATTCAACAGATAATCTATTTTGCTGAAAAACAGCAGCTGCTCTTTTGAATCCTGGTTCTTCGATGGCAGCCTGAACAGTGCCGAAAAAGCGGCATAGCTCCTGCAGCTGATGCTGAGTCCCGCTGTAAATATAAACTTGATCAGCAGTGCAGGAAACCCCTCTTGATTTTTCCACATAGATGGAAATCTGCTCTCGAAGATATCGCTCCCCCTGCCAGTCGGCGTTTGGTAGATGTGTTGAAACTAGTTGTTTCTTATATATTTTCAGCCATTCTCGTAATGGAAAAGCCTGATCATCTACCTGGCCGTTTTGGAAATTATAAACAGATGTATCCTCTTCTGTCTCCTTTTCCGTTTGGGTGGATATAGGCTGCTGCCATGCTATGTCATAAGGTGAGACAAAGTAGCCGGACCTTTCAGCACTATAAATATAGCCTTCACTTGCTAATTGCTCATATGCCTCCTTCACCGTATGAATACTTACATTTAATTGCTCCGCCAGCTTTCGTTTGGAAGGCAGCTTTTCATTTGGCTTCATAATTTGCTTAATAATTTTCTCTTTTAACTGCTCGTAAATAATTATGTATTTTGATTTATCTTTTGTGAATATGAATTGAAGCTCCATTCGCCCCTCCTGGTATGGTGAAAATAAATGTTTTTGGTACTGTATAGCATACCAAATTTTTCTTTTAATAACGATAAGGAGGGGAAATTATGAAACCACATATATTAGAAAATGATGTTGTCCAATTGCGGCTTATTGCACAGGAGGATGTAAAAGGGATTTTAGAGGCTGCTAAAGATCCGACTATATGGGTGCATATGTCTGATACCCTATTAACAGAGGAAGCAGTTCTGCAATATGTCGAAAATGCAGTAAGAGAGCACGAAAGCGACCAAGCATATAAGCTCATGATCATCTGTAAAGAAACAGGCAAAATCATTGGCAGTACTACACTTTTTGATATATCACTTCAGCATAAACGATTAGAAATCGGCTATACGTGGATTACCCCCGCGTATTGGCGGACAAATATCAACACGAATTGCAAATACCTTTTGCTGACATATTGTTTTGAACAATTAGGGCTACAGCGGGTGCAGATTAAAACAGACCATGAAAATATTCGCTCTCAAAAAGCAATCGAACGACTTGGCGCAACTAAGGAAGGGATCTTACGGAATCACATGGTCCGCAAAAATGGCACAATTCGTCATACAGTCATGTACAGCATTGTTCAGGAAGAATGGCCCGAGGTGAAGGAGCATTTTGAAAAGAACTTGCTGAAAAATCCTTTGATTTTATAGATACTTTCAAAAATAGTCTGATGTCTGTTCGAAAGGTAATGATTTACGATTAGTTAGTATAAAAGTGTATTTCATTAACAAAAAATGTTCTATCATCCTTCAAGCAGATGATAGAACATTTAAATAAACTACTTATTTTTTATATGAAACAATAGCTTACGCTGAATTCGTATATATTGGTGCAATTCTTCTTCAGACAAGACAGAATAGATGGTTGCATAATAATCTTGACCAAGCATTTCTACTTCCTTTAAAGTAGCATTTCCTTTTTCGGTTATTGAAAAATAGACTGTGCGGCGATCATGCTGGTCCTCAGAGCGAATAATATAGCCGGCATCCAACAATTTAGTTGAGATAGCTGTAATACTGCTTTTTGAATAGCCAAGTTGTTTTGCTAAATCAATCGGCTTGCATTTTTCGCACTTTTTTATCTCACTCAATACGATCACACCCGATATCCCAATTGGTTGTGAAAGCCCTTCTGTAAATTTGATGATGCTTGCATTATTCACTTGTTCAACCATATTAATCAATTCGTATATACTCGGTTTTTGCATATGATGCTCCTTCAAATATTAGCGCAGCTGAATCGAACCACCATCCACCATGAATGTTTGCCCTGTAATATAACGAGAGTCTTCAGAAGCTAAAAATACAGCAACTCGACCGATATCCTCTTCTGGTTCACCCCAGCGTCCTAATGGAATGGAAGATAAGCTTTTCTCATACATTTCCGGGAATGCTTCTGCCCAAGCTTCTACTGCCGGAGACTTAGCAATTGGGCTGATTAAATTAACATTGATATTGTATTTTCCCCATTCATTTGCTGCTACACGTGAAATGGCACGAATCGCTTCCTTCGCAGCTGCATACGCAGTTTGTGTCGGCTGACCGGATAACCCAGCCCCTGATGCAAAGTTAATCACGTTCCCTTGAGATTCTTTTAAATAAGGAAGGGCGGCCTGCATTAAATAAAATGTTGGGTAGAATCCTGTTCCAAAAGAAAAATCCATATCTTCTTGTGTAATCTCTTCAAATGGCTTTTGTTTCGAGGCATGCGCATTATTTACTAATACATCTAACTTACCATATTTCTTTACAACAGTTTCGACAACTTTCGGTAAGTTTTCACGGTCTAACAAATCTGCTTGGAAAAACATTGACTTTGGAGAGAATGCTTGAACTTTTGTTTCTACTGCTTTTCCTGCTCCTTCGTTCACATCGACTAGCGCAAGGATTGCCCCTTCTTTTGCCATAGCTAATGCCATACCCGTACCAATACCGCCAGCTCCGCCTGTAATAATAACGACTTTATCTTGTAATTTCATCTTGATCTCACCTCATAAAAGTTTTTTCATCCATATCATAACGCCATTTAGTTCACTAGTAAACTATAAAGAAAATTCTAAATATTGAACTCTGTATTCTTGTATGCCTTTAACTTCCAGTTATTGTATAATAGACTTTAATTGATGTGAAATCAGCGGTAGTTTAATAACTCATATTTTTGATCAGCTATGAGGAAGGAGGTAAGCTGTGACTGTTGTCTATTTTGTAAGACATGCCCATTCTAACTACTCATCGGATGAGTACAATCGCCCATTATCTTTAAAAGGGCTTCAAGATGCGAATCTGATAACAGAGAAGTTAAAAGATCGACAAATTGATGCTGTTATATCGAGCCCTTATAAAAGAGCTATCGAAACAGTGCAAGGAATTGCAAAATGGAATAGAAAGCAAGTGATTACATGTGATGTGTTGAAGGAAAGAACGTTGGCATTAGGTCCTGTGGTGGATTTTGAAAGAGCTATCAATCGAGTATGGAACAATCCAGCATTTTCCTACGAAGGCGGAGAATCCAATCTCGCTGCCCAGAGACGAGTTGTACCCGTTTTCCAAAAAATTTTAATGCACTATGAAGACGCTCACATTGTTGTAGGTACTCATGGAAATATCCTTACGCTCATTTTGAATGCATTCAATCCAGCAATTGGATTAGCTTTTTGGCAAGAGCTGAAAATGCCGGATATTATCAAAGTTGAGTTCCAGCAGCTTGAACTAGTCAGGTTAGAACAAATTAAATATTAGTGTGGGAGGATTATTAGTATGGGATATATTATGGAACTTCGAAAAAAAGTCGGGACATCGCCTGTTATAATGGTCGGCGCATGTGTTATTGTTGTTAGCCCTGAGCAAAAAATATTATTTCAGCTTCGGAAAGATAATGGATGCTGGGGACTTCCCGGCGGTTCAATGGAGCCCGGTGAATCTTTGAAGCAAGTAGCGGTCAGAGAACTTTTTGAAGAAACAGGACTAGCAGGCGCTCAGCTTTCGTTGTTACAAGTTTTCTCTGGAAAAGATATGTATTATCAATACCCTCATGGGGATGAAGTGTATAATGTGGTGGCGGCCTTTATTTGTAATACATATAGCGGGCAATTACTGAAAGAAGAAAATGAAGTGGCAGCTCTTCAATTCTTTTCATTAGATGAGCTCCCAACTGCGATCAGCCCGCCCGATCAAATAGTTGTGGATTATTATGTAAGGCAAGTTACTGCTCATAAATAATAGAGTTTTTAAAAGTGAATGTTTAACGATTGGAAGCAAAGATTGTATAAACATTCACGTCTTTTTCTTTTAACATTATTTGTTTTTCTTTTACCATTCCGATACTTATAGCTACTTTTTCTGAAGCGATATTCCCTACTTGAATAAGAGAAATCATCTTGTCTAGTTGTAAAATATTCAATCCAAAGTCTTTTAACGCATTAGCAGCTTCCTTCGCATAGCCTCTGTGCCAATGCTTTTCATCTATCCAGTAGCCAATCTCTAATACTTCCTCTTCCTCAATAATTTGCGGGACAATACCTGCATGGCCAATTTTTTCACCTGTATCTTTATGAATTAACAATTTTAAACCATAATGGTCATTACGCTCATAATGACCGACTATCCAATCGAAAAACTGATGAATTTCATCGTCAGTTCGAACATCCCCCTCCCCAATATATCTAACCATATTAGGATTCTTTAATAATGTTGTAAGAAAATCGATATCGTGGTGAGTATAATTTACATATTGTAAACGTTGGCTTGTGAGCAGCAAAACATTGCCTCCTTCCCTTTCAGTTTGATGATAAGTATGCTTTAATTTATCCTACTTAAATAGAATGATGTTTCTCAATATCCTGTTCATTACATCTCGCACTAATTAACATTCTATGTTTACGTAAACCCAATCCAATACTCCATGTTACTACTATCATTGAAATTAGTATGATAAAAAAAGGTATTTGGAAACGTATCACTCATTGCCGAAAGAATTATACCCGTAATTCCTATGATCGTGACGAGGAAAGTTCCTATAGCAAAAAGTAGATAAACCAGCAAGTCTTTTATGTTCATAGCTATACTTCCTCCTCATTACAAATACCTCACGTCATCAAATATAGGTTCCTCCGGTGAGTTCCTTATCCATGGATAAAACTTGTGAGTGTGCTAGTCCTTATATATCCTTTTGCTAATACTAAATAAAACATATATAGAAATTGGTACGAAGCAATAAAAATAGTTTTCTATTGTAGAGAAATGAAATGTTTCGCTAAGTATCCTGCCTAACAAGTAGTAAAATACAATAAATGCAGTAGTCAATTTCCTTTTTATGTTAAAACGGGTATTTTTTCTTATAGGTTTCATCAGCTTACTTTTCTGCATAGGCCCTCCTAGATAAACGATCGTTCATACAGCCGCAAAACCCATTGCTTACTTTGAGAAAAATCTCTATTGCGCTCCAGATAAATGAATAAAGTATTGGCAAATTTCTTTACATTCCAGTGGATGCGGTATTTTGCATGTTCGGTTCCTGAATAGCCCCCTGGTAAGCTTTCTAACCAAAATAACAGCGCTTTGTCATCTAAACCCTTTTGAATTAATGCTCCAATGATATTAAGGATACGCTCATCCTCTCCATCGATATAAGCAGTCTCTACTAACAGGCATGCCTTCACTGCTTGGAGACAATCATTCATATATTGTTTATTAAACAGCGGATGAAAAATAGCATTCGTCAATAGATCACTTCCATGTGCCACACTATGTGCCCATCCCTTTTCAGCCACATAACCACGGTGATCTTTTTCTTGAGAAAGATACTGAATGCTTGCCTTAATTGCTTTCTCAATTAATGAAGCTTCTATTTCACATTGTTTACCATCTTTATGCAGTATGTCGGCAATGACAAGTGCAGAGAATGAACGTGTGAACACATAATCGAAGCAGCCCTCTTTTTCTATTTCCAAAAATAGATGATGATTATCCAAACATCTTTCCAGCAGATGTGTTTCCTTTTCAAGCGTCAAAGCATTTTCCCTTATTAGCTTGATAAATGTTGGATAAATACAGTAATCCCGTAAATACGGGTCTGGGTTGCCGATTTCATCTAGCATTCGATTTAATATTTTGTCTAAGTCTTTATTTGATAAATCGATATTTTCATCGCTTAAAAGCCCTTCTAATGTTATGGTTAAATTGGACATTTATTCCATCCCCTTTTAACACAACAATAGCATATGATTCACTGAAGTCAATGCGAAGGAAAACTTGATTATCATCACTTACTCAAATCAAATACGAAAGAGGAGGTATTTATGAAACAGATTGGCTGCCTACACGCACATCATTCAAATATACAATTTACCGAGAGGATCTTTACAGATTTACCGATTAAGGCGTCGCATTTTGTAGATCCTGGACTGATTCATTTTCAAAAAAATAATACAGACACTTGTCAATTAAGCAAACGAATAGTAAATAAATTGAAGTGGATTGAAAAAACGGGCGTAGATATGATTTTTATTACGTGTACAAACTACATTACTTTGCTGGAGGATATAAAACTTGATATCAACATTCCTGTTTTGAAGATCGATGAACCGTTTTTTGAAGAGATCAAACAAACATCAAGACCTGTGCAGGTCATATTTACAAATGAAGGAACGGTTGCCGGGACCATGGGCCGTTTACATAATTATCTGCGAGGCCAAATTAGTTTTCCCATTGAATATGAAGTAATCCCCAAAGCTTTTGACTTATATATGCATGGTAAAACGACGGAACATGACCAGCATTTATCAGAGTTTTTAGTAAATCAGGACTTTAAGAAGCAAACGATCGCTGTTGCTCAACTATCAATGTCAAACGCAGCGATAGAATACTCAAATAAAAATAAACAATTTATAATTAATCCATTATCAGCAATGAAAAACCACCTTCTCAAGCATTTAAATCGTGAAGAGAAAAAGAGTGCGCACGCTGCTGCTTCAAAAAAGACCTAACGATATTCTATTCGTTAGGTCAAATTATTTAGTATGATTTCAAATAACACTCTTATGCATTACGGTATAATATCTTATTCGTAAACATTGGATCAGTTCAATATCAGAAACTGCAAAAGGTCTTCTTGCTCTTGTAGACGGCAAGTCTGTACCGAACATAAGCACATCCCGGTTTACGTTGCCAATTTTCTTTCATGTTTCTGCTACATACAGTTCCACCCGGTCAAAGCCTATCTCCTTTACATTGATGCCCTTGTCCACTAGTTTTAAAAGATGTGGAAGTCTTTCTGCCGATAATTCGAGGTGGTCGATGGATACAGCTGGTAATTGTTCAATAACAGGATTAAATATCAGGAAGTTCCCTACTATCTATGTATAGCTCACTCTACCAGCCGGCTTGCTCATGAACTCTTCTGGCAAAATGGTCGAGCTTGGACAAATCTTCCGAGCCGCCCCTTTTTGTATTGAAACACAGTGCTCTTACACCCTTTTGATGTCGGGCCAGAATTTCCTCATCCGACACAGAAAAAGGTAACTGGGTAACACCGCAGAATGCTGGTCCCCTCTCTGTAAAAGCATTTTCTAAATATCTTTGACCAAAATATTGAAATGATTCAGAAACAATTGCTCTAACTTCCTGATGATTCGGAATAGATATAGAATCCTCATTTCTCATTAGTCATTTAAACTCAACTACATACACAGGTTTTTTCATTGTTTAGCCAGTTCTTCTTTTATACTTAGTGCTGCCAGCTGAATGCTTTTCTTTACGTAATCGGGAATCTGTTCTGATTCGAGAACCGTTTTTGTATCTAAATAAAGGATATCCGCTACTTCCTCTGTTTGTTTAATATAAACCTCTCCTGCCTCATAAGTACATAAAAACACAACAGTCAATACCCTTTCTCCTTTTCTCGTTTTAAGAGAAGAGCTCCATAAATACTGCATTTCTTTTTGAATTGTTATATTGACTTCTTCAGCTACTTCCCTTTTTAACGCCTGTTCGAGCACATCATGAGAAAATCCAGTAGTCTCTACCCGGCCGCCAACAAGTGAAATAGCCCCGGGCTCATGTTCCTCCTGCATGCTTCGTCTTATTAATAACCATTTATCACCCATTGAGATGACCCCTTCTACTACAACCGTATACATTTCCCTTCCCCCTTTGTATGAATACCGAATTTCTTTACGTGTTTCTCTAGCTTCTTAAAAGAAACCTCGAATAGCCCTAACTTGCAATAAGACTACTCGGGTAATCTCTTTTCAATCACCTACTAGCAAAAGAGTTGATGATCGAACTTACTGTTTGGCTTCTTGCTCATACAGAAGCAACAATTGAATACACAGCATCACTACCCCAACGAGACATATAGCCGATATAGTGAAGACAGATGCTGCACTCCATTTATCCGCAATTATTCCAAATACAAGACTGGCAATGCCAAAAAGCGGGGTCAATAAGGTTTCTTCTGCTGCATACAAAACAGGCAGCTTTTCTTTTGGAGCAGTTTGTTGAAACAACGTCTGAAGGGTTATGCTCTTCATCTGCATTCCAATACCAACAAATAAGGAGCAAATCAATGCAATAACACCCATTGACGTATAGCCGAATAAGAAGGTGGCTAATGCCGTTATAGCCGCTCCTATAAGCACGATAGGCTTTCTTTTCGCTTCGACAAACTGATTAAAACGGTACATTAATATACTAATAGAAATTAACCCAGCAAAAAATGCAGCATTTATGAATCCCCACCAAGCACTGTCCTGATTGATTACTTCTACAACATACACAAGGAGAATAGAGGAAATCCAAACCGCCGAAGCGATACTTTCAAGTCCATTGATCAGCAGGAATTTTCTTAATCGTACGTGGCGTATGAGAATAGAAAAGCCCTCTGTTGTTTGAGAAAAAAGTGATGTTTTTTTCTGCTCCTCTCCAGCATCTCTCACCTTCTTTAAAAAGAAAAAGGCAACCGTTGCAAGGACATATAATCCAAAAGAGAGGAGGATGACACCCTCTGATGAAAACCATACCAATAATACACCGCCAATCATCCAGCTTGAAACCTGCATGATTTGGTAGATTGATTCTGCAAGACTATTCGCCCTGATTAGCTCTTCCTGCTTCACATAGTGAGGAATAAGGCTTTGTTTGATCGGATTGGCAAAGCCGTCCAAAAATGAAATACTGATGACGAATGCTATTAACACAAAAAAGAGGAATTGCTCTGTGTACATAATATATAGCCATAATGTCAACAGCAATACCGTTTTCAGCAGCTGTGTATAGACTAGTAAACGATTCATTTGAATCCTGTGAAGTAATATCGGCGTCAAAATGCCTGCAGCGAAAATAGCCATCGTCGTTGCGAATGTGACAACTGAGGCATAAAATGCTGAGCTAGTTGTTTGATAGACTATATTAATGAGCACTACAATATAAAAAACATCCGCCAAGTTGGCAGTCGTCTGTCCAAAGATTAATAATGCAAACTGATAATTTTTATTCAATTTCTTCCCCCCATTATTCAAAATTTCTAAATAATAGGGTCGGCTTATACTGGCTTAATGTCCATGCAAGGCTCCTTCCATGCGAGAAAGGGATTTTCTAAAAATGGGGGCATTTAGAGAACCTCCTTTCACAAGATTGGTTTATTATTTTCAAAAAGTTATAATTAAATTATAAAAATTCTATATTTTCATTATAAAACATTTTGATAAAGATGACACGCCTGTTAGGAGATGTTCAGTCGCTTGCCGAGCAGGAAATCGTTCGTCTTTTAAATAAAAAATATCAATTAAGAATTGGAGTGCTTACATGTCTAACATTTCAAATGCAATCTACGGGTTTACTATTGGGGATGCCTTCGGTGTTCCTGTTGAGTTTTTGGAGCGGGATACATATCAAATAGAGGAAATGATCGGCTATGGCAGCTGGGATGTTCCGGCTGCTACATGGTCGGACGATTCTGCCATGATGTTTATAACAATGAACCATCTAATTAACGAGGATAATCTTAATCAGCTGAAGAAGGCATTTTGCGATTGGGCGTACCGTGGATATTGGACGTTTAACGATGAGCCTGCCTTTGATGTAGGAATTACTATTAGAGAAGTAATCAATCGGTGGGAGCGAATTGGACTGCATGAATTAGCAAAATCTGATGAATTCAGTAATGGGAACGGTGCATTAATGCGGATACTGCCCATATCATTATGGGCGTATGGCAAGAAAATTCAAGGGGAGGAACTGTTTTTGTTTGTCAAAGAGTACGCCGAGTTAACTCATGGTCATATTCGTTCCACCCTTTGTTGTTATCACTACACTCTTGTTGTCCATCAACTTCTTGAAGGGTCTAGCATTGCCGACAGCATTCGCTATGCGAACGAAGCGTTGACTAAGATGCTGAGACAGTTCCCTGGTGAGGCACAATATTTCGAACGCCTGTTTATAATTGGTGATTTTCCTCGTGATGACATTGCAAGCTCTGGCTATGTCATTGACACACTAGAAGCCGTTTACTGGAGTTTACTGAACAGCAGTAATTATTACGAGGCGATTCATAAGGCCGTTCATCTTGGGAAGGATACCGACACAATCGGCGCATTAACAGGTGGTTTAGCAGGGCTTGCTTACGACACGCTAAACATACCTAACCATTGGCTGAACATGCTTCCAAAACAGAGCGAGATTCAGGAGTTGATTTGTAAGTTCGAAAAGGTATTAAAGTGATTCAGCCGCCAGCAAGTTAGGGATAAACACCGTGGGTAATAATAATTTGATTAAGCAATTAATACAAAAACAATGGATACAGAACGCCAACCTTGTTTACACAATTTAGTGTCAAAGGATAAAGATATCTACTACGAAGCAACCCAAAATTCATTAAGTTTTATGAAAAAAAAGAATACTGGTCGTATAAAATATGGGACATATGCGAATAAGGTTTATCCTATTCTAATTCTCATCAACAGTCCCTGGTTATTTAACAACAAAAAAATTTGGATATAAATGATGAAATTGAAGGGCCAATCTCCTATAAAAGAACAAATGCATTAAATTCAGTTGATTTAATGCATTTGTTTTATAATCTATTGTGTGGTTTACCACTGGCTTCAAATATACTGGAATACCTTCAGTAATGGTAAAGTATGCTAATGTGCAGAGTGAAGGCATAATCGTTTTTTATTCTGTCTTTATGTATTTTTAGACAGTTTATTAAAGTAAAATTTTACCCGCCATGCCTTGAAATCATTTGCCAAACAAGGCGTGCCGCCAGAATAGTATTTAAGTTCATGGGCGAGTCGTTCTTTATTTGCGACGAGAGCATGACAGCAGGAGCAGACGAGTAAGGCAAACAAAACTGGATATAAAGGCTTGTCAACAGGCTGCGTGAGGAATCTTTTATAGCTAATTTAAACCATCTAAAAAAGCTCTAGCTTTTTAGAAAGTATAACGCTCCATTATAGAATTCAATTCACGATTTAATTCCGTTAATTTTTCAGCAGCATTAGCGACATCAGCAATTGCATTAATTTGCTCAACTATAGAAGCAGCAATTTCCTGTACAGAAGCAGCCGTCTGTTCTGAAACGCTAGATGCTCCTTCGATTCCTTCACTCATCAACTTATTATAGGATGTCATAACGTCCATTTCTTTATTAACTGCTAATATCGATTTTGCAATTTGTTTAACAGACTCAGACATCTGATCGAACTTACTTTGTGTTAGAACTACATCATCATTTAACTTTTCAGCAGTCTTCATTGTTCCTTCTACAGTTTCAACTGTTTTAGTAGTTTCTGAAACAATGGCGGAAACCACTCCTTGTACTTGATGAGTTGCATTTTTCGATTGTTCTGCTAGTTTTCTGATTTCATCGGCAACAACTGAAAAGCCTCTACCATACTCTCCAGCTCTTGCTGCTTCAATACTTGCATTTAAAGCTAATAAATTTGTCTGCTCAGCGATTGCCTCAATCGTTTCCATTACCTGGTTAATTTCGTTTATTTTACCATTCAAATTTTTGATTTCATAACTGACTTCTTGTGATGCTGCTAACGAATCAGTATTTGATTGTTGTAGTTGATGAACTATTTCAATTCCCTCAGATGATATTTTTTCTGCATGTTTTGTAATGTCGTACATATCTTTACTTTGTTTTTCCATGGTTCTTATAGAACTTGATAATAAATCTACTCTTCGGCTTATCTCTTCCAAACCATGGGCTTGTTCTTGTGTACCAGTAGCAATCTCGGTAATTGCTCTGCCAACTTCTTCACTGCTAGCAGATGTTTCTTCTGAAATTGCCGATAAGTTTGTCGCTGAATCCAATAAGTGTTCACTAGTATTCTTAGTTTTTTCGACCAGTTTATATAATTGCTTAGACATTTCATTGAATGCAGTTGCAAGCTGTCCAATTTCATCATTAGATTCAGGCAGATTAGTTACATACACATGACCATCGGCAATTTTTATAGATGCTTCAGCTACCTCTTTTAATGTATTTATTTTCTTTCGAATCGCTAAATAAAACACAAGTGAACTTATTATGATGAGGACGACTGTTGAGCCAAGGATAACATATTTTAAAATGTTTAATCCTGCGTAAAACTCATCTTGAAAAACAGCAATCCCGATAGTCCAGCCCCAAGGCTCGAAATATTCCGCATATACTGATTTATCTTTAAATGAGCCATCTGACTGATGGTCAGAATAAACTACATAGTGATCTGCTTCATTACTGGACTTGCTTCGTGCAACTATCATCTCACGATTGCTTCTATTATCATCATCCGGAGCTTGGCCCATTCTAGTTGGATGAAGCTGCAAAAATAAATCTTCGTCATAAGCTAAAATATAACCATTTTCTTTATAAGTAAAATTAGACTGTTTGTAATCATACACTCCTTCTTCATCCACTGGTCCATTTAATAATATTCTCGCTTGATTTTTTCCTTCCTCAATGGTTATTTCACCAGTCTCTACTTGCTCATTTATTAGTTCTAATGAGGCATAAGCCCCTTCCACAATACTTTGCAGTTCTCTTTTCCCTGATTCTAGGAGCTGATTTTTGGCTATAAAATAACTTGTTGAACCAATAAACAAGACTGTTACAATTATTATTACTGTGATTAGTAACATTAACTTCCCTGAGATACTTCGTAACTGTAAATTTTTCTTCATTTGCTCTCCCCCATCACTATATATAGATATATTTCGACAGTTATCTACGCAATTCAATGTTATTAATATTATTTTCAATATTTTGCTAATTGATCTATGGAAAGGTAGAAGTGAATTCTTATTATTAAGAAAGAGCATGATTTCTTAAATTACCTGGGAAGCTGAAGTAAACTTAAGTACCTGAATAAAGGGCTCTGATTAAGGAAATGTATTACATATTAAATCCTCAAAATTAGGGGATGATTGAATCATACATGGTAAAAGTAATTCCTTCTTTAATAGTAGGGTGTGATTTTGAGGCCACACTCCTAGGGAATGATCATACTATTTTTAAAATCCTCATACTTAATACGAAAAGCTCCATTTTGATCCATCCTTTTTAAAATAGGGGTTGGAAATGTGCTTATAAACAATACTTTAATAAACTTCTTTAATCAAACTTTGTTCCAACCTAACACCAGTCTCAGCAGCAAATAAAAACGGAAGGACATAAAGCTCCTTCCGTTTATACCTTTTATTCATATTAACGGATTATTGACGAAGAAGCTTCTCCTTCAATAGACTGAATTATTTTTAGAATTTCTAGTAAATCATTCACTACATAACCCGTATCAGTTCCTCGCTCTTCAAACCATTCATTTCTTTTCCATACACCGACCATACCTGCCTGATTAGCCGCTTTCACATCATTGACCGGATGATCGCCTATATAAATGCTTTCTGATGCCTCTACACCGAGTTTTGTTAGCGCCCGGTGAAAAATTACTGAATCCGGTTTCTTTATTCCTTCCCATTCTGAAATGAGTATGGTTTCAAACTCGCTTTCGATGCCTAAAGCTTTGATATTATCAAGCTGGAACTGTCCGTAGCCATTCGTTATAATGGCTAGCTTCAGCCTTTTGTTTTTCAAATGCTGAATCACGCTATGTAAATGTTCACAAGGGACACAATGGTGCTTAAATTCCTGGAGGTAATCCGCTAAAAGATTTCCAGCAGAATACGGGATGCTGAATTCCTCCACTAGCTGCTGATATACTTTGTCTTTCCATACATAACCTCGATCATCCAGCGCGATAAATCGCTCAACATACATTTCCTTATCAATATGGGACAAGTAAGATTTAAGACGCTCGTATTGGTGTTGAATGAAAAGACGAACAGACGTATCGCGGTCTAGTAATGTACCATCTAAGTCAAACAGAACAGCCCTAATCATGCGAGCTCCTCATTGTCTCTTACAGACAGATGGAGTATTTGATTATATTCAAGTAAATCCCACTTGTTTTCTTCAAATTGAAACTGAATTTTACTCAAACAAGCATTATGAAGTGTTGTTTTTCCTGAACCAATTTGACCATCTGAAATACTCGCTAAAATGGTGTTTATCACAGCCCCATGTGCGACTAAAATGATACGCTTATTGCAATAACGCGAGTGAAGAGAACTAATCCCTTCCATCACTCGCTTTGTAAGCACATCTCTTGTTTCCTGGCCTGGATAAAGACGATTAGGAAAGCGGAGTATTCTTTCCACAGCACTCAATCCCTCTGCTTCTCCATAATCTCTTTCAATAAATGCTTCCAGTGTAATTAAGGGCTTTTGAAGAAGCAGCGATAGAACTTCTGCTGTTTGCTTCGCTCTTAAAAGCGGGCTGCTGATAATTATATCCCATTCACTTTCCGCTAAATAATATCCGCATCGCATCGCTTGGTCACGACCAATAGAATTGAGAGGGATATCCGTTCTCCCTTGTAGTCGCCCCTCTTTATTCCAATCTGTTTCACCATGTCTAACTAAACAAATTTGGGTCACCTAACCACCTCTATTTCATATAGAATTAGAAAAGCCCTGCCTTCCCGCCATAACATAAAGTGATCCATATATAAGATTACATAGCCGGGTCTGTCTCTTTTGGATTTCGCTTTCCCCCTCCCTTAGCAACATAGAGGAAGCCAAGAGTGGTAAGGATGGTAAGTGCCCACGATATGATTTGTTTAAAAACGATGCCTTGCTCGAACGCTTCTACACCATACTGCTTGATTAGATATACATTCACTGCTGCGATTATTAGTGAGCGTAGACCAAAACAAAACGTAATGAGATGGAGCACAATCATATTTCTTTTTAAAAAGAGATAGGTTTTCACGTTGGAGCGTTCGTAACCCATCATTTCTGCCCCATCTAATGCAAAATAATAAGCCAATGGTCGCTTCACCAGCATACTTGCCATATAAAAGAGCCCGATAAATGCTCCGTAATACACATTGTTCCAAAGCATTTGAAGTGCCGAGCCGGACAAAATATCAATAAGTGTCCCAACAAGCAGCATAACCAGTATAAATAGTCCGGAAAAATTGATTCTCTTTTGTATGATGAAACTAAAAATTGTATATAAAATTCCTGGAACAGAAGCCAGCAGCATCGTGACATAATCGCCAAGGCTTTCACGAAGCGTATTCCACATAATGAGTGGAATTGCTAAATAAAATAATAAATCGAGCAGTATTGCTTTCCCCTTCATAAATCCCATAACCCCGCAATTCATGTTTTTACTAGACAATTATCTTATATAAATCAAATCATTTCTCGGCAGCATTGAATTTTCTTAACTCCCAAATCCCTCCGAGAAGCCCTATAAAACCGCTTACTGCTAATAGCCAGGACATCCAATTAGTTTCAGATGTTTTGTCCATAATATGATATGCACCGTAAAACGATAAAACAAGACTGCTAATCAATCCAATTAATATTTTCGTTTTATGTTTCACTTTACTTCCCCTCCCGCTTAATTTCCTTATTCCTATCCTATGTACCTATTCTACAAATATTTCCAAATTCCTTTTATGTACTATCCGTATATAATTGTCTAAACAAACTAGCTGGATCTTACCAGACAAGCAAAAAAAGTATATTTGAATCGTTCTCATCTATACGTTCCATTAAGTTAGCAGTATCCAATAACCTGCTATATTGATAGCTCTAATTACTTGACTATCTAATTTGGCCTCACCAACAGCAAAAATGATATACCACTTAAATGAAAACTCTTTGATTGGATAGGTATTCGTTTGAATTTGCAATTGATCTTGAATGATGACTTCCTTTACTTTCACACACGTATTCCCTGCACAAAAAATATTTTGCTCATCTTGCAGAAATGTTTCTAAATCATTTGGATTTGTAGGAACGCGGTAAATCGCAAAATAAATAACAGCGAACAAAATAAATACGATGGTTTTCTTTACAGAAAGCTTTAAATGAATAAGCAGTCCAATTGCACAAAGGAGAGTAAGCCAAGTAATCCACATTACATCAAAAATCACGGCAAAGAAAAATGAAGTAATTACTAGGAAAGAAAGATAACGCTGTAAAAATTCTCCTTGTCCTTTGATGAAAAAATATAAATAGCACAGACAAAAATTAAAACAAAAAATAATACAGTACCAATGATCATACAGACCTCCTCCATCTGCTAGTATTACAAGTTCTCAATATTGCCCAATATTATACAACAATTTGAAGTGATTATATGTCTTTCTCAGCTGCCATGATAGCTCCTAAAGGGAAGGAAGAGGTTTAGAATCAGCGAGCAAGAAGAATTCTTTATTAATTTATGGAATCTGTCTATAAGTGAAGGAGCTTACTTTTATCCCTCCACAATAAAAAGCATGTTCTTTCCAAGCCCCCCCCCTTTTGCTTGTTGCTTCATGAAAGTAAAGCCTATCATAATATTTAATAAAATTTGAAATTGACAAATAATGAAATACATAATATTTTATATTTATAAATATAATTGTTTAAATATACAAACGATGAGGGTGTGTTTTGAAAATGTTGATTAGAAAAGCTAAGGTAACAGATGTTCCGGGGATTTATAATTTGATTGAGCATAACGCAAAGAAAGGGCTGGTATTAATACGGTCACATTCTTCTATATGTGAAGATCTTTTAAGCTTTTATGTTGCAGTCGAGGATGATGAAGTCATCGGTGCCGGAAGTTTGTATATTTATGATGAAACATTAAGCGAAATACGATCCCTCGCCGTTTCAGACAAACATATGAAAAAGGGAATCGGAAAGAAAATTACTCAAAAAATTGTTGATGATGCAGAACAGCTAGGTATTGGTAGAATGATTTCCCTTACCTATCAGGTGGATTTTTTTTCCAAACTCGGCTTTGAGGTTATCCAAAAAGAGACAATTCCACAAAAGGTTCGAAAAGACTGCCTAGGCTGTCCAAAATTTTTCGCTTGTGACGAGACAGCAATGGTCATCCTATTAAACGAAACAGCAGCCTTCCAACGTTAAGGGGTTGGAAAGCTGCTTGCTTCTCCTCTCTTATTCCTTTCCACAGGCTACACATCGTCTATCTAGATCTTCCTTGCCATATGTACGGATTTCCTTTTCGATGCCACACGACTGGCACCTTTCAAACGCAATTTGAGGTAGTATACCAGCCTCTGCAAGGGGAACCCATTTGTTTTCATACAAAGTCTTTGTCATCCCATAATCAATTAATATTAGATTTCCTTTATCATCAAGTCCATAGTTGCCGCCATCTCGAAAGTCAAATCCGTCAAGCTCCTGATTAATAATAGATAACACCTCCTTTAAATCTACAGTCAGTCGCTTTTCCTCCTGTAGATCTAAATCATAGCTGCTATTGTTACAAAGCGGCAACTGCTCATAAAATGGCTGGATCATGAGGTGTTTGTCAACATATAATATTGGTGCAACATGAGCCGCCAAGTCTCTTGTAAGAAGAATTTCATAAATTGCAGCTTCATTTTTTGTTTGGAGATAACCTATTTCATGCACATATTTCTTTATGACGAACTGTTTATATTTGAATGCTTTCCTGGTAGATCCAATACCCACAAAATTTTCATTTGTCAGCACGTCATTTAAATTAGCTATGATAGATTGTATCGTTGTTTCCACTGCATGCCCTCCTTTTATTTACAACTCTTTAATTACACAATATATGGAATTTTTGTATACCTTAAAGATACTGCTGCTCGGAAGGCACAAGAAAGTTATCTGTAGTATTATTTATCCGTTTCCTGCTCTTTTACCTCAAGAATTTGCTCGGATTTAGCTGAAAATGTAATGTGTAAATAGAGGCCGAATTCACGGTCCCCTTCCTTTAACCAAAGTTTAAATGTCTCAGTTGTCTTTTCATCGTTCATTTCTCTGCCTATATGCAGATAATCGATAATAGATGCGTTCGGATATTTAGATTTTGCATGCTCCATTGCTACCCTTCCCCATTTTGCATAGGCAGGTGCGGGTGTTTCCTGCTGTTCAGCATTTATAATTGTCGGTATATACGTTATCGCTGCTCCTACGGCAAGAACAGCTCCTATTGTCACTAAAATTTTTCGCATAATTACTCCATCTCCTTTTAATTAGCATGGAGAAATTAGCTTGAATCATACGAGTCATTTTTTGCTTCACTGGCATTTATCGTAGACAATCGATCCTTTGGATAATTTTAAAGTGCACTATCGAAAAAAATATATGGTGAAATATTCAATTAAAAGTTTGTTGTGGGTCATTATCACAAAATAAGTAGTAAGCTGAGGAGGATAAAGCTCACAATGATGTACAAATATATGTCTATGAACTAAAGATTAAGAATGGGGCGGAAAAAATTATCCTCTATGTTAATGATAAGATAACGGCGTTTGAAAATATTACTGCCATCTAATATCTTGTCTATATGGTACTCTCTTGTATATTTGAGTGATAATAAGTAACGGTTTAAGTAAAAAAGCTTCCCACAGAATGGAAAGCTCGTTAAATCAGACATTTGCAATAGATTTTTTAAAGCTGGGCTTTACTTCGGCTATAACAATAGCAAGGAAAATCAAGAAGCAGCCGAAAATCATTCTACCCGTCAAGATTTCGTTTAAAATGAGGACTGAACATAATGTTCCGAAGATAGATTCTGTAGAAAGAATTAAGGCAGATTTCGTCGGATCTGCATATTGCATCCCAATATTTTGGCATACGTAGGCAACAAGCGTACAGAATACCGCTAGATAGACAACCGTTAGAATACCTTCTGTGCTTGCTGATGTCGGTACTTCTCCAAGCCCGACTACACCAATCCAGCTTAAAATGGAGGCAGCGAAAAATTGTACGATTGTCAGCGCTAATGCATCTTCTTTTTTCACAAAGACATTCGTATAAAAGATATCAAATGCAAAAGCAATTGCACAAAGTATGGATAGCATATCTCCTACGTTTATTGTGAAGGAATCCTGGAGTGATAAGAAACCTATCCCAATAATTGCAATTAAAGCAGCTGTAATTTCAAAGCGGTCAAACCGCCGTTTATAAATAACATAAGCAATAATCGGTACAACGATTACATTGATTGCGGTTAAAAATGCATTTTTTGATGGAGTCGTGTATTCAAGACCTAGTGTCTGCAAGGCAAATGCCGTAAATAAAATAGCTCCTAATATCGAGCCCTTCCAAAAAACACTCTTTGAGATCATCTTTAATTTTTTGTGGAAAATAAGCGCTAATAAAATAGCAGCAAACGTAAAACGGAGCGCCATCAATTGGAGAACTGTCCAATGTTCCAGGCCCATTGCCATCCCAACAAAGCCACTTCCCCACATAATGGCCGTGATGAGCATCAGCAATTCACCTTTATATTTCTTCATTCAAAACCTTCTCTCTCTTTGTGATAAATGTTATGCCAAGAATCGATGAGTCCTATATGGCCAACCTCACCACTTATGTAGTTAACTGTTATAATTAATATACAGAGGAAAGTATAATAATTCAATAGAAGTCTTATTCATTTTAGACGGGGTAATTTTGCATGAGTAATTTACACACATTGATTACTGCACTCGGCATTCTTCCTAACCTCAGCCTATTTACAGTATTACTAGACAAAGCTTTTCTAAAAGCAGCCTTACCTTTAACGAATGTTAGGGAGAATGATTCTCTAAATTTGAATAGACGCTATGTAATAGTATCTTTTTGTAACAGGTCAGTGCTAGTCCTAAATCAACGTTAGGTCCTTCTACTATACACGGGGCTATTTCAGAAGAACATGGTAAGGAAAATATATTCCAGTCCCCTAATTCGGAAACCAACAAGTACATTCTTTTAGTTGAAGCTCTTTGGCTTTATAGATGACACCCTCTATTAAACATAGTAAAACAGATTGTTCACGACACTGATTTCTTTCTGGAAATCAGTGTTTTACATAGTGGTAAAAAATTTTATCAGAAGAATGTTAAGAAGTTAAATTGTGGGTACTTATACTATAGAGTGTGAGGTGAGCACTATTCTCTACATTATTTTTCAAATTTATTTAAGCAGGTTCTGAAAAATATATTATTTTAATAAATTATAGAATAGAGAAAAATAACAGTATATACTTAAATCTTCTATTAGTAGCTATACTGCGGAACCAAGATGTGTAAAGGAGGAGAACGTTTGATTGAATTAAAATTAGACAAGCATGATCAAAAATATGCAGAAGAGATGGCTAGGCTCACCTCAGACTATCGGGTGAAAGATGCTTTAGGGCTAAATGAAAAGCAAGTTTCCTTACAAGGAACACAAGAATATATTGATTTTATCCTTCATGAAGAAAAGCAATTTAAACAATTCTCCAGAGTCATGCTCAATAAAGATGATCAATTAATTGGGGTAATTACGCTAAAATCTATATCCCCGTATCGTAAAACTGCTCATATTGGTACGTGGATCGCTGCGCCGTACTGGGGCATGGGATATAACCAGCTAGCCAAGGAAATGATGTTAAAAATCGCCTTTGAGGAGATGGGTTTAGAATATGTATTTGCAGGTGCTGCAGTACATAATCTTCGTTCTCAAAAAGCCCAGATCAAATTACCTTATATGCTGATTGATGTAGGGACGAAATTTCCTGATGAGCTAGAAAAAATTGAGGCAGAAACACATAGCAAATGTATCCTAAACGTTATTACAAAGGATCGGTTTTTAAGGCATCTGCAATCCATCAGCCAGTAAGTTCACACTTCTTCATTCACCAGCTAATTTGAATACCTATCTCTATTAGAGATCGGTGTTCATTCCGCTAGCGAATGATAGGACCCTCTGGAGAGTGTTTTAATTCGACAGTAACCGATATAGCTCATGCTCAATTTTTTCTTCATAGTTTACTGTATATTTAGCTTCAAACTGCTTATGATCATTTAGCTCCAACATTTCCACATCGTCTATACAAATATATGCACTTTCCCCTTCTTCGCTTGCTATAATCAATTTTTCATAATCCTTTGTCATATCAGGTGCCATATCTTTTTCACCAAAATAATTCAATACAAGATCAATTGGTTTCTGAGGGAAAATCTTTTCTTCTACTACTCTTCCTCTTTTTATTACTCTCATTGTAATGGTCATATTTTCTACCTCCTGTTTTTTATGTAACTTGCTTTCTATTACAATTTCCTCATTGAGTTAAACATTAAACATATATCTTCTTTGAATGTCTTTTCCCTAATTGTAAGAAAGAAGGCACTTTTTAGAGGTTATTACTCATTTTTTAGAGAAGTAAAATAAAGGGATGATTATATAAAGTTTGAAAGGAAAACAACCGGCTTTTCTGTTTGACCGGTAATACATAATGGGGTGGCTTACATGATCAAAACAATTTTTCAGGAGGCAAATGCCTTTACAGTGAGAGCAAAAAGGCTTGGGCAGTCTCTCATAGGACGGACTGCTACCAGTGAAGAAATTGCTTTGCTGCACACGAATTTTGGAAGAAGATTACCAGATTGGTATGGAAGTCTAATTGCTAAGGTCCCGCTTATTCATATGGAGATTGGCGGGCAGGCATTCAAACCGAAAGAAGATTTTGATGGTACTGCCTATGTGGATATATACCAGCCAAGAGATATGATTTATGAATCGTTCAAGGCATATCCCGGCATTCCGATTTTGGAACATGGCTATGTTTGTATTGGCGGGGATCCAATAGGTTCTGTGGATCCTTACTTTGTTCACTTTGAATCAAATCACCCAGCGATTTATCAAATTTTCCATGATGCAGATGATAATCCAGAACAAATTTTAAAATATGGCAAAGTCCAAGTTGCTGCTTCCTTAGACGACTTTTTTAAAAAAGGAATCGTGCTGGAGTGAACTGTTAATCCATTATTCTTTCAACTCCAACATGATTAAAATTAGTATGCATAGCCTTTTAAGAAACAAATCACTATTACTCCAGGCTGTAAAGCTTCTGCTAGTAAAAGCCTGTTATATGAGTTGTTCATCAAGGGTAATCTACTATCATATTACATTTTTTATGTTCACTAATTTAATTTTTATTATTGTGCAGATGACTGTCAGCATGAAATTTTTATATAAATATAGCTTTCTAACCACAATTTTACATACCTTTTGGGCAAAATTGATGACCCCGTTAATTGTATTCGACTATCTCAATTGTCTTCTTTTTTGGGTCATGTTTACCCCTTGCTATAACATGAGGTGCAGATTTCAGCAGAAAGAGACGGAAAAACAGGAAACTTCCTCTAATAAAAAACACAGCATAACAATTAATGCTATGCTGTGCAGCCCTCTTATTGCATGAGTGACTAAGTACTATCGTATTATAACACGTAATTAAACTATTATACTTATAATTGCTCCGATTCTTTTAATTAGCTTTTGTATAACTCATTAGAAGAGAGCCAGTTCATAAATTGCTGGTATGGGTAGTAAGTTGTTCCCTTGAGTTCAATTTTTGGTGCACCTGGATGTTTTTCAATTAGCTCCTGCAGTTCTTCCCTGCTTAAGTTGACATAATAATGTAAATCACTCTCTTTAATGAGTGTACGATATCCGCTGCCCTTTGTTCCAGCATGCATGTTTTTTAAACCATCTCCAATAAAATAACCTAGTGCTGCGAGCCCTACGGCAAACCAGAAAAAACTAATGTCCATTGTATTTTCCTCCATTTTTTAAAATGATAATAGTACACCTATTTTCCCTTAACGCTCAGAATATACTGGATGTTTGTAAACAATAAAATCACTGCAATCACGGTAATACCAAACAATTGAGATGCCCCGCTTGCGAGCGAATAAAACAGCAAAAGCAGTATACCTAACATCAAGAGCGAATTTACTGAATTAAAGCTTTTGTATAGACCTTGCAGCATCACATGTCTTTCACCCTCATCAGATATCTCCATCAGCTTCTTTGAATAGTCCTTGTCATTTGGAGAAGGAAAAGAACGCTCCGGGTACATGATTCTTATAAGTGTTGGCTTGATAAATGACAGCACAAGGCTTATAACAAGGAACAATCCACTTATCGAAATCATCCAAAGAGGCTGCTCAGTAAGTGTACTCGTACATGTGAATAACAGATTCGTGATTAATGTAGCATGTATAGCCATTGAAATATCGCTGAATCTATTGTATTTCCAGTCATCTAGTGCATCCTCCTCCTCGCCTGATACCTCTTTCTGTGCAGCTTGTTTGAATTGGAAGTAATATATAGTTGAGCCGATAATAAGTAATGCCCCTGCTACTAATAAAAATAAATTTAATTCAAATGAAAAACGGGCTAACGAAAGCGCGATGTCTCCCTTTAAAATGGCTAACGTAGCAAAAAATCCAACTATCGCTCCCATTAGTGCCTGTGCAATCAGTTTCATTTCAGTTCCTCCTCCTCAAAAATAAAAATACTTTCTATAGGCTCATTGAAGATTCTTGCCATTCGAACAGCGATTAACAGAGAAGGTACAAACTCCTCACGTTCAATCAGGCTGACTGTTTGACGCGATACCTTTGCTCGCTTCGCCAACTCGGTCTGATTCATTCCTTCCCGTGCTCTAAGCTCCTTCAATCTTGTTTTCAATTCCTTCACCTCTTACATTAAGTGTAAATTACTTTATTCATTTTGACAAGTATACTTGTCAAAATGTAATATCCAGTTGTCAACACATCCATTTACCACTTGAAGTAATAAAATGTTCTAACTAAGCAAAAAGAAACCGTTTTGATCAAAAATCATCATTACGGTTTCTTCTTATAAGCGGTAATAGTACGACTCGATGTGACACCGTTGATTTGCCGGCAAGCTTACAAATTAGCTCCAAAAATATCCACTGTTAAAGTGCTCAATTTGAATTGTTATGATAACTTTTTGAGAAATGAAAGAAACTCTAGACACACTCGAGGGTTTGTCGAAGTGATCCAGAGTTTACTATACAGGCCTCTCCCTATGTTATATGTTAAATTTTCTTCATTTTCTTCTCTTATAAAACTTATAAAAAAAATAACTACCAAAGACAATGACTGGAATGAAAAGGTAATATTTATAACGGTTGAACACATCTAAAATATGGGACCAGTTATCTCCTGCCCATGCGCCGAGAACGATTAGAATTGTATTCCATAAAACAGTTCCTAAAGTGGTATACGTTAGAAATGGAATAAGAGGCATTCTAGCTACCCCGGCCGGTATAGAAATCAAGCTTCGAATGACAGGTATAAACCGACAGAAGAATACTGTAATGTATCCATGACTTTGAAACCAGTCTACCGAGCGGTCAATGTCTCTTGGCTTTAAGCGAAGGACCTTACCAGTTTTTCCGGATAATATTTTTTTGAGTACGGAAAGACTGACGAGCTTACCTAGAAAGTAAAGACAGATAGCTCCTACTACAGAGCCAATCGTCGAAGCAATAATGACTCCAATGACAGTCATATTCGTTCGGGTCGTCATGAATCCCCCAAAGGTTAAAATAAATTCTGATGGGATGGGAGGAAATAAATTTTCCAGCGCGACTAAGAAAGCTACACCAAAATACCCCCAGCTATTCATTAAATCCTTGATCCATTCTTCCATTATGATTTCACTTCCTTTGCTGCAGCATGATGTCATGAACTTGGATCGATGATACCATTCGAGATGAACAAATGCTGTCTTATTTTCTTAAGTTTCTTCTAAAGTAATAAACTGCTTTCTTATTCGATTACCCATGATTACAGGATAAAAACGGTATATACCTATACTCAAACATGGCTATTTTATGTCCAAGCTTCTCAAGTTAGACATCGGGGTGTAATGAAGGGTTAGATAGCGGAATAAGTGCTGATGTAATCACTCTATAAAACTGTATACGGATTTTAAAATAAAAAATTTCTTAACTTTTGGTAATCCCTCACATAAATAGTGTATGAAGCATAGTATAAGTCATACAGTGTATGTCATATAGTATGGGTAGAGGTGAATTATGAATACGTTATTAAATTCCTTATTAATTGAATTGAGAAGAGGGACATTGACTTTAGCAGTGTTAAGTCAGCTGCAAATACCACGGTATGGTTATTCCCTCGTACAGTTGTTAGAACAGTCCGGTGTCATGATTGACCAGAGTACGCTATACCCTCTTCTACGAAGATTAGAAAAGCAGGGGCTTGTGACAAGCAGCTGGGATAATTCCGATAGCAGGCCAAGAAAGTACTATGTACTAAGTGAAGAAGGGAAAACGATTTATGAGCTGTTGAAGAAGGAATGGCTGGATAATTCGAAAAAGCTGATGAATGTATTAAATGAGGAGGAGCACCATGAACCTAATTGAGGTATATATACAGGAAGTAACACGCAGGCTGCCTGAGAAAAACAGAGAAGATATTGCGCTCGAATTAAAGTCGACGATCGAGGATATGCTGCCCGAGGGCTATACTGATAAAAACGTTGAAACAGTACTCGAAAAGATGGGCAGTCCGGCAGCGCTTGCCGAAGGGTACCGAGACCGTTCGAGGTACTTGATTGGACCTCGCTATTTTGACGCATATATTTCACTACTAAAAATGATTCTGCCTATTGCAGCTACTATTTCTCTTATTGTACTTGCAGCAGAACACATTATCGGATATGACAGGGATACTTCTGTTTTAAATATGATTATCTTATTGATTGCTGAAGGAATATGGGGAATGATTGTTGTTGGCATGCAGGTATTTTTCTGGCTAACGGTCGTTTTTGCGATTATGGAACGAGTTTATAAGTCAGATGACTCTCACCCACTTACCCCGCACCTTACTGAATGGACAGTAGAAGACTTAAAACATACGCCGCTTATTCCTAAGCAAAAGGCGATTCCAAAGTATGAAGTATTCGGTGGATTAATTTGGACAGCGATTTGGGCAACAGTCTATTTCTACGCTGATCATCTTCTTGGTTTTTATAGAAACGGTCCTGAGGGCCTTGAATTTATTGCCCCTGCAATGGATGAAGCAGTGCTTGTTCAATATTGGCCGATTATTCTAGTGATCATTGGTCTTGAAATTTCCTTGTCTATTTATAAATTAATCGAAAGACAATGGACGAAAGCTATGGCATGGTTTAATGCCCTGCTTCAAATTATAGTGACTGTGGCATTTATTATTATTATTAAAAATCCAAATTTATTCAATTCTACATTTATGGATGAATTATCGGGTGTATTCGAGGTGTCGGTAAGTAAATTAGAATTATGGATGATCGGGGGCAGCATTTTCGGCTTCTTAATAGCGGCGGTTATTAATATATTCGACGGCTTCCGGAAAGCAAGAAAATAATCGAAATCAAAATGAGGAGGCATACCCGTTCAAGGCGTGCCTCCATTTTTTATACAGAAATAATGAACATGTTGTCGAATCTAATTTAAATAGTACAGTGTTCTCGGCCACTAAAAACTTACGGATTGACAGCCACTTTATAATAATTAACTTTATTCAATGGGTTTTAGGTTTTGCTCAATTTCTTGACGGCGACTCTCTAAAAATGGCGGTAAATCTAATGTATCGCCAAGAGTCTCAATATTTCCGTCAATCGTAAAGCCAGGACCGTCTGTCGCAATTTCAAATAGAATACCATTTGATTCACGGAAATATAAACTCTTAAAATAAAAGCGGTCAACAATACCGGATGATTGGAATCCTCTTGCTCTTACTTGTTCGTCCCAATAGGCAAGCTCCGCATCGTCCTTTACACGAATTGCTAAATGATGAATGCTGCCGCGGCCGGGTCTTTCAGTCGGACCTTCGGCAAACTTCACGAAAATTTCTCCGAATACTTCCCCTTTGACTGATTGGAAAATGGCTTCATCTGTAGTGCGTAAAACTTCTATATAGCCAAATACCTCTGTTAAGGTTCTGGCTAATTTATCAGGCTTGCGGACAGTGATTTCTATGCTGCCCATCCCTTGAATTTGGTGTTCAACAGGAACGTCAGAGTTTTCCCACGTCTCCCAGTGCCCTACTTTTCCCCCGTTCGATACGAGGAGCACCATGCGTAATCCTTCATTATCTTCAAAATGAAGTGCAGCGCGGTTAGCGTAATTTGTAATTTCACTATGATGGACACCGTATTCATCAAACCGTGTTTTCCAGAAGACTAAACTTTCTTCTGTCGGGACAAGTAAGCCGATTTGGGTAATCGCATTTGTACCTCGGTGGGTACGTCCAACATACGGCATTTCGAAAAACGATAGCTCAGTACCCGGACTCCCTGTTTTATCCCCATAAAATAAGTGATACATGGATGGGTCGTCTTGATTGACTGTTTTTTTAACACGACGCAGCCCAAGTACTGTTCGATAGAAATAGTTATTATACTTCGCATCCTTTGTGATCATGGAGATATGATGATGCCCTGGAATTGTATACATTTAGTTCTCCTCCTTCTTTTAGATTAACTACTCAAGGGAAAGGTTTAAAAGCTTCCTTTCTCGGGCGAGCGTATGAGAAGTACTACCCTGTGTTACCGTAACCTTTCGGACTAACTCACTTTGTGTTATCGACTCATATGTGTGTATTTGAATTAACATATTACATTGTGCAGTTGTTAAATTAGTAAGTTACTCTTATGGATAAAGCGAGTGAGCCGCAGCCAAATGAGTGAACCCCCGATATTATGTTCCGTATTATTTATTATTCTCTTCTCAAATACCACTTTACTAATCAAATGATGAGAAGACAAGCATTTTATCTCGAATTCGAGATAATTGATTAACTGCCCTTCATCTTAAAAATCACCGCATATTGTCGAACATGTTAAAGATCAATACGCGGTGTCAATTTTCATTTTATATCTTTCCTTGGGTAAAGCGGCGCCTGAGCCAGACGACGATGAGCAGCAATCCCAAAACTGCAAATAATAAAAACTGAATGTGCGTATCCAGCTGAAACACACCATAGATCACGAATGCTTCCAAAAGCAAGGCAGGGATTTTGCCTATTGTGCTGGCGATAGCAAAATGAACTGCCTTTACTCGAGAGCAAGCACTGATAAATGTAACCGCTCCAGACGGCATAAAAGGCATTAATCGAAGGGAAAAAATAAGCAGCATCGCACTTCTTCCCTCCGACTGTAACAACTGTTTAAAGTATGGATGGGTAAATTTTTTTGTTATGTTCCATTTTTGCAGTCCTTTTCGGTATAAATAAAAGCTGACGATTGCCCCAATCGCTTCTCCTATGATAGAGAGTATTAAACCGAATGCAAATCCAAAGGTGCCTAAATTGACAACGGTAATAAATGTACTTGGCAGCACACCGGCAATACTAATGAAAATGTTTAATAATATGCTAATTAGAATCGCAATTAGCCAGTTTATTTCAAATAGTTCAAATAATATTGTTTCCATGATGCTATTATAACAATAATTTTAAATATAAGCGTGTTATTGTACTGTATTCTTTTCTAAATAGATTTCCAGTAGTTTAAAAAGAACAGCCTCACTGACAGGACCGACTATGCGTTCTAGCTCCTGCCCATTTTCATTTAGTATGACTGTTGTTGGAATTGATAGAATGTCAAAATTTATTCCGACCTGGTCTTTTTCATCCAAAAGAATCGGATAAGTTACATGATACTTTTTGATAAACCGGGAAAGTGCAGCTTCCCCATCATCCCTGGCAGTTAGATTAACGCCTATAAGCTCTACCTGTTCCGGCAACCGTTCAGCGAAGGATTGTAGATGCGGCATTTCTGCTTTGCACGGTGGACACCACGTCGCAAAGAAATTTACGATGGTGATTTTGTTTCTTTTTTCTTTTAAGTTATATACTTCGCCTGTTTTCGTTTCCAGTGAAATTTCAGTTCTTTCAGTCGCTTCCGTTTTTCTATTGAACTCTACGTCTCCAAGCAGCACACCTGTTAATCCTGCTATAAGACCGAGTGCGAATAACTGCTTTCGTTGTGCTTGATTGACCATTGTTATTTTCAATAAAAAGAAAAGAATAAAAGTAACAAGAAGTCCATCATTCCATGTATATTGCCACATAAGAAGAAGAGCGTGAAGAAGCCAGATAAATTGATAGTTGTTCCACATCGCAGCTATAAGTAAAGCAATCCATAATACTGCGAGTAACCATTGCTGCGTGAATAGAGTAAATACTACTTGATAGATCGCAAGGAAACGAAGCCATAGTTGCCACATTGTAGAGATGGATAGGCTTTGCCGTTTCTTCCAAATATACATACATAATACAAGTACAGCGATGAGGTGCCCTTTTATGCCGCCATCGAAATAGAGGAGAGACATCGGTGCCTGTATAAA
Source organism: Lysinibacillus sp. (assembly GCA_031181585.1). Lineage (GTDB taxonomy): Bacteria > Bacillota > Bacilli > Bacillales_A > Planococcaceae > Lysinibacillus_B. The sequence goes on along the minus strand of JAPSKP010000011.1, from coordinate 13,313 downwards.
AGAGTCCCAGAAGAGCAGTACATAACTCCCCTTCCATACGGCGATATAAAGCCAGAATATTGTATCGAGACTCTTCTTGCAGGAGTCGCCAAGCTTTCTGCTAATCCATTCAAGGGACAGAATGGCAGCGAAGAAAGCAATCCAGGAGATAGGTATATTAATTGAACTAATCGAGAAGTATTCCATTTGCATCACCTACAAAAAACAGGATAAGCAACTTGCCCATCCTGCCTATTTTCTGTCTAAAACTATATTGTGTCACAACCGGCTCACGCTTTTCAACTTGATTTCTACACTATTTCCCACAGTGTGATTCCTAGGAAAGAGCATGGGGTATTCGGGGTTCATAAGTACAATGCGGTCACTGTTTTCTACATTTCCACTTACGTACTAAGTAAAAAAATTGGACAAAGGAATATTCCGCATTTTTCAACCACGATGCTTTGTACGTACCCGTCTAGACAACGGATAAGCACAGCTGGAGAATCACAATCTGTTCCTCTCCTACTACTGTGGTTTCCCCTAGGTTATAATTTACATCCATCTGGTCCACATATATCATCGCCACCTGCGATATTTAGCCTTTGATCTGCTATTTCCTTTGCCTGCTCCAATGTTCTAGTAAAAACTTCAAGAGGCTCTGCCCCGATAATGCCGTATTTGTTTTCGAATACAAAGAACGGCACACTTTGTACTTGCAGCTGCTGTATTTCATATCGATCCTTTGCTAGCTCTTCACCAAACCGGTCACTCTCTATTACAGATTTCGCCCCCTCTCCAGGCAAGCCGACTGATTTAGCTATCTGGACCAGTGCAGCAGGGTCATTGACATTCAGACCATTTGTAAAATACCCATTCATCATCGCCTCAATAAAAGCTGCTTCTTTTTCGTATTTACGCGCCCATTTAGATAAGCGGTGGGCATTTTCTGTATTTCCAATTTTCATTTTTTCAAAATCATACATCAATCCTACTTCGTTCGCACGCTCTTGAATAGAGGAAGTCATCATTTCGATCTCTTCACGTGTAGATTCATAGTTCTCCATCATACCTTCATAAAATGACTTTGTTTCTGTTTTTGAAGAGTTCGGATTTAATTGATAAGACTTGTATTCAATATGAATCTCTTTTTCTAATCCTGATTCATGAATTGCTTGTTCCAAGCGCTTTTTTCCGATATAACAAAACGGACATGCAAAGTCTGAAAAGATTTCAATTTTCATTTTCCTCACCTACCATAAAATATCGACCCAAATTTTAACGGCCGTAGCTGCAATCATAACTGCTAATATAATTTGAAGTATCTTTGTATTTAATACCTTACCCGCTTTTGCGCCGAGTGGAGCGGCCAGTAAACTTGCAATAATCATAATGAACGCCGGCCAGTAATCAACCTGACCAGTTATAAGCTTCCCAACGCTGCCACCGATCGAAGAGATGAACGTAACGGCAAGACTTGTTGCAATTGTCATACGTGTTGGGATATGCAGTACTGTCAGCATAATCGGGACAAGCAGGAAGCCTCCAGCAGCTCCTACAATCCCCGATCCGATTCCGACTATTAAAGCAAGGACTGCAGCCAATAGTTTATTGAAGGTTACTTCACTCAGCGGTTTATCATCGACCTTTTGCTTCGGAATGAACATCATAATTGCTGCGATTAATGCAAGCGAACCGTATACAATATTGACTGCTTCTTCTGATAAAAATCCTGATCCATAGCTTCCTATAAAGCTGCCAACGAGAATGGCTCCTCCCATATAAAGAATGAGCTGCTTGTTCAAATACCCGCCTTTCCGGTATGCCCATACCCCTGCAATAGAGGCAAACAATACTTGTACGGCACTAATTCCCGATACTTCATGGGCTGTGAATGCCGCAAGCCCAAATAACGGCGGAATATATAAAAGTAAAGGATATTTAATAATCGAACCACCGACACCCAGCATTCCTGATAGAAAGGACCCTATAAAACCAAGTGCAAAGATGACGATGATATACGTTAATGACAAATCCATCTATTTTCCTTCTTTCTGTTTGAGAGAGTTATTTCATGAAATAAACGAAGAGTTCTCACTCAAAGGTCGTATCTAGTAGAAAAGCGAGTAGTTGCTGCTACTCGCCAATCCAGTGGACTATGCTTTTTGAATATAGAAAGTAAGTACACCTGCTGCTTCTTTTTGCTCTAAAATTGTGTGCCCTCCTCCTTTTGCCCAGGCGGCAAAATCATTTAATGCCCCCTTGTCTGTAACTAACACTTCCAGAACATCACCTGAGTTAATTGAGTCAATTGCTTTTTTCGTTTTTACGATTGGCATTGGACATGCGAATCCTTTAGCGTCTAATGTTTTTGTCACCTTCATTGTAGTTCCCTCTTTTTCTCGTTTATTTTAAAGCCATGTCGGCGGTCATACAGCCTCTGCCACGTCCCGTGGCAGAGGCTGCTCACTTTTAGCGGACGGCACAGCGGTTCGGACCAATTTCCATTTCCGTTAATTCATCATTATGCGGTGTAATTTTCCCCATATTCACCTGCCGAATCTGTTGATACGCGTTTGGTTGTGGCGGCAGATTATCTGTCACGGTTTTACGGAATTCTGCCTCGTCTTCTATATTTAAACCGTGATTTTCTGCAAAAAGATCACCGAGACGTTTTGCTACTGTCCCATCTTCATTCAGCTCTTCTATAATCATGAAGTGAGCTGGAAGGACAACTAAGTCTTCTGCTAATTCACGGTAACGAGTGTAAAGCGTCTCCCGTAAGTCGCTAACCCAGTCTTCAGCAAGCCCTGCCAAGTCGGGACGCCCAATTGAATCGATAAACAGAATGTCCCCAGTCAGCAAATATTGTGAATCAATTACAAATGATGTTGAACCAATTGTGTGACCAGGAGAGTATAGAGCCCCTACCTCAATTTGGGATGCGCCAAGTGTAACTGTTAAGCCTTCTGTAAGCGGTGTATACTCATATACCACTTCTTCAGCGTCTTTTGGCGGCAGATAATATGCTGCACCAGTTTGCTCTGCAATATGTCGGCCGCCTGAAATGTGATCTGCATGTAAATGTGTATCAAATACATGTTTGATTTCCACGCCTTTTTCTTCCGCAAAGTTCGTGAACACATCAGTAAACCGTACTGCATCGATGATAGCTGCTTCCCCTTCAGAGATGGCCATATAAGACAAACAGCCTTTACCTAGTCTTACGAATTGATATAATTCACCGCCATTAGCTAGCTCCCCAACCTTAATAGGCTCAAGGTACATGGACCACGACTTCATGCCGCCCTCTAGATAAAACGCATCACGCCCTGCATCGGAAATCATTTCTGCCACCATGAGCGAAGAGCCCTCCTTGGCACATACAACTAAAACCTCTTTATCAGCAGGTATTTTATCTATGATTTCTTCCACACCATCCAATAAATTAAAGTAGGGAATGTTTAAGTAGTCGAATTTGTGCCCTTCTATTTTCCAGTCTTCATAAGCATCCGTATTACGTACATCCAAAATGAATAACTCTTTGTTTTCAATTACTTTTCGCGCCACTTGTGCGGCCGTCATTTTATTAACCGTCATTCCATTACCCCCTAAGGTATTAATTTTATTAATTTTTTTGCAGGGAATACTAAATCCCTGCACACTTTTTCTTAAAGACGATTTGTTGTGAACAATAACTGATTAGATTAATAATTTTAGAACGTTAATGCAGGTGATGCATCTTTTGCATATTCAAGAAATGTAACCGCTCCGCCTACTTCGATACCAGTAACAAAATCTTCTTTTGAGAGGCCCATGATATCCATTGTCATTTGACAAGCGATAAATTTAACACCTAGTTCTCCTGCCACTTCTACAAGCTGAGGAATATTAGGTACTTGAGCTTTTTCGAAGCCTTCTGCAAAATGTTCTTTGCCAGCAGGCATTTCTAAATTATACATAGCTTGTTTATGAATCAGATTCAATCCTTCGAATGTAAAGAAGATGGCGACTTCCTTCTCAGAAGCAGCTGCTGCTGTGGCAATATTGAATACTTTGTATGCATCAAACAATCCTCCAGTAGATGCAATAATTGCGACTTTATTTGACATAAAAACTACCTCCTTATATCTCTTTTGATAATTCTCCGTTCCAGCCACTCATGCCCGGCAGAACATTATACACGTTTGTGAATCCTTGTTCGGCTAACATTTGTGCAGCCAAGTCTGAGCGTGTACCTGTACGACAAATGACGTAAATTTCCTGTTCTTTATCAAGCTCAGCTAAACGCTTTTCCAATTCACCCATTGGAATTGATTTAGCACCTGGAATATGACCAAATGCATATTCAGCTGCTTCACGTACGTCTAGAATAAGACCATTACGTGCAGTAATTTCCTCGTTTGAAATTGTTTGTTCAAATGCCTTTTCAATGAAATCACTGTTTTCTGCAGAACATTTGCGGATATAGTGGTAAAGCACACCGCCTTCTTCTTTTGTACCGATATATTGATGACCCACTGTTTTTGCCCAAGCAGCTAAGTCAGCTGTTGATCCTTTATCAGTAGCCTGAATCTCTAATACCTGGCCTTCGGCAACATTATTCATTACTTTTTTTGTTCTGACAATTGGCATTGGGCAAGCAAGACCTTTTGCATCTAATTGGATATCTGATTTAATCATTCAAAAACCCCCATAGGTATTATTTTTATCAAAAATTTTTTATTTCACTTCGCCTTCCCAAGCAAGCATTCCACCTGTCATGTTTGCAGCATTAAATCCTTCAGCTTCAAGGAAAGCTGTCGCTTGGCCGCTTCGTGCTCCTGAACGACATACCATGATGTATGATTTGCTTTTATCTAACTCATTCAACCGCTCAGGCAATGTACCTAACGGAATATTTACGATCCCAGGAATATGACCTTCCTGTACTTCTGCAGCTTCTCGTACATCAATAAGATGCAATTGCTCGCCGGATTCAAGATATTCTTGCACTTTGATTGTTGTAATTTCTTTCATTTTCATTTCCTCCTAATATGCATTCATGCCGCCACGGACATTTGTTACTTTTTCATAGCCTAATTTTTTCAGCCGTTTACACGCATTGCCTGAGCGAATACCGCTTTGGCAAATCACTACAATCTCTTTATCCTTCGGCAGCTTGGAATAGTCACTGCCGAGCGGCATGTTTCTAAATTGCTTAATACTGCGTGATTTATACTCTGCAGATGTTCGAACATCGATAAAAACCTTGTCTTTATCATTCCACATCCCTTTTAATTCTGCTGCTGAAATTGAATTAATCCCTTTACCCGGCTTTATCCGCCAAACAAAGAAGGCAATCATTACAGCCATGATGATCAAAGTTTCCATTGCTTTCTCCTTAAATGAACAGGTTTACGTTGCCGTCTTCCGCATCTGCTAAATAAGCGGCTACCCCTGCATATTCAACCCCATCAAGCAGTTCTTCTTTCTGAAGACCTAATAAATCCATTGTCATCGTACACGAAACTAATTTGATGTCCTGCTCTTGTGCCATCTCGATTAACTGGGTCAATGATAGTACATTATGCTTTGCCATAACATGCTTGATCATTTGTGGGCCCATCCCTGCCATCTGCATTTTGGAAAGACCCAGCTTCTCGGCACCCCTTGGCATCATCTTGCCGAACATTTTCTCCAGAAAGCCCTTCTTCACTTGTACAGGCTGTTGCTTTCGTAGAGCATTGATTCCCCAAAATGTGTGAAAAATTGTTACTTCATGATCATAAGCAGCTGCCCCATTCGCAATGATATAAGCAGCCATCGCCTTATCGTAATCTCCACT
>JAPSKP010000011.1:0-7407 GCA_031181585.1 Lysinibacillus sp. | reverse complement strand
GTAGATGCCATTAAATAGAGAGAGAATAATTCACAACCGAATTGTTGTATTGAGAGCGGAAAGAGGTTTATCTCAAAAAGAGTTAGCAGATCAATTAGGCGTTAGCCGCCAAACAATCATTTCCCTTGAGAAAAATCGTTATAACCCTTCTTTAAAGTTAGCATTTGAAATTGCATTATTGTTTGGCGTAGAACTACAAGAAGTTTTTCAATATGATTTTGAAAAGGAGCGTTAACTATGGATGTTTTCATTGCTATTTTGCGTATTCTTTATGTACTTATTTTCTTTATTGCCATTTTTGTTGTATTGAAATTTGAAGTAGGAGAAGAAAGCAAAGACGAACGTGAAAAAAGTATATCAAATAAATCTTATGGGCTTGTATTCCCTCTGCTTCCACTAGGTTGGTTAGGGATTGAGTTATATGACCAATTTATTCTCCAACTTAATTATGATACGTATAAATTAGTTATTTGGTTTTTAATTACCGGATTGATGATTTTTCATGCAACAAACATTTCGATATTAAAGCGAAAATATTAAATCATATTTTTGTAAATAGAGAGAGGACGGTTGTGGATGAATAGTTGGGCTTGGATTGGATTGTTAGGAATTGTTTTTTTTACGGTGTTACCATTGATTAATCAAAAAAATAGATCCGCTGAGGAAATACGAAAAGCAATTGTAACGGTTGGAAGTGTCATTGGAATTATCATTGCCGTGTCATTTTTTAATATAAATTATGTTGTGGCTTTACTATTTGGATTCCTTGCAATGATTTTATTAGATCGTAAAACATATACAAAGAGAAGATTATCCATTTATGGCTTACTGCTGCTTGTAGCTGGAATCACAGCTTATGCAATATTCCGGGACAATCCTGATTATGTACTAAAACATTTGAAAGAAAATCCGCAAAGCTCTTCTCTATATCTAGCTGAAAATCGTACACCACTTATTACGTATCAATCTGATATTGTACGACCATTAGCAAGTACAGTCAAAATACTAATTGCTGTTGAATATGCCATGCAAGTAGATACAAACATCATTCAGAGGAATCACACCGTATCATTAGATGAATTAAACCGCTATTATTTAAAAAATTCAGATGGCGGAGCTCATGAAGCATGGTTAAGCACCATGAAAAGTGAGGGGAAAATAAAAAATCATGAAGTATCACTCCATGATGTAGCAAAAGGTATGATTACATACAGTTCAAATGCCAACACAGATTATTTAATCAACAAGCTTGGCATTGATTCTATCAATGCTCGTGCAGCAGCATTGGGTATTTCACAACATGAGGACGTTTATCCAATTGTCAGCGCCCTCCTCATTCCAGGCCATATTCAAAAGGAAGATATGGACGAGAAAGAATTAGTAAATAAACTCGAAGAGCTGTCTATCGATGACTACCGTTCTTTATCTGAGAAATTAAGTCAAGACATGAAAACAGGTGCACTTAACGTAAATGATATAACATTTGATTTGTCTCCCGACCTACAAAGGGTATGGTCAGATCGCTTAATTGGTGCTTCTGCAGATGATTATGGTAAATTACTTGCTATCATTTCCAATGACGAGTTACCGAATGTTGCCGCTGAAACGATAAGAGATTTACTGGAATGGCCGATGCAGTTAAACAAGGATAATCATAAGCGTTTTGCTCATATTGGCGCAAAAGGGGGATCTACGATGTTCGTTCTAAACAACGCAATGTATGCTGAAAACCTTGACGGCAATCAATATGAACTAGTCATTCTAAACGATGATCTTAACTTCATCGAACGTTTATTGTTAAGTAATAATCTCAATTCGTTTGAGTCAAAGGTATTTAGTAGTAAAGATTATCGTATGAAAGTACTGAAAGAGCTATCTGAGTGAAAACTTAACGTAATAAGAACTTAGCCTTTTATGTATTTTGATACCCCTACTCAGGACAAGGATTTTACTCTATTGAATGCTGATATTCCAAAATTCCAAATATATTATAATATTTTTTAGTAATTAGCAGCTATTTTTGTGATTTGGTATTTACTAAAAAAGAATAGAGCGAGCTCCCCTTTTATCATGCTCGCTTTATTTTTCACTTAAAATTTTCCCATATATCAATGTGTGAATCATTCATACAATGCATTAGCATAAAATTAATATATTTGATTCACTCCAAATTTAAGAATACACAAGAAAAACCGAAATCTACTCTTTTTACAGAGAGGAAATTCCGATTCAACTTTTTATAACCAATACGACTTTATTTCAAAACTACACTATTCCATAGAAGTGCAAAGTTCAATGTAATGTCCATCTGGATCAGCTACGTATGCAACAGTCTGTCCCCATGGCTTAGTCACAGGCTCTTTAATAATCGGTACATCGAGAGCACGAAGCTTGTCAATGGTCGCAGGGACATCCTCTACAATAAATCCGATTTCGAAAGTTTGGGTTGAAAAAGGCGATTCAGGAACATCTAGTCCAATTTCTTCTTTAACAGATTGGCGGGTATTAATGGAGAGCGTTATTACGCCTGTATCGAATTCAACATAAGACCTCTGTTGCATTTTGACAGGTAATCCTAAAATATCTTTGTAAAAATGCATCGTTTTTTCAAAATTATTCACATAAAGAATGACATACTTCATCGCAAGTTTCATTTGCTTCATCCTCACCTTTTATATTATAAACTTTAAAATGCGCTTATTTATCCATTAGGTTCAAAATGAATAAAGGAGCTCCCATCTCTTTCGTTTGCTGGCTAACCAGCTTCTATACCTTCTTGTTCATGCTTCTTCCATTTATAATAGTTATAAGATAACTGGGCAAAACAGAGTGTTAGTAAGAATAACCAGACGAAAACCTTTTCCCGGATATCTATCTCAATAAAAACTGTAAAAGCGACAAGAATCAGTAAGACCACAGGCAGCGTCCATAGTGTTCGAATCACTTTTCTTCTGTTGCTAAGACTGTAATAAACAAATGCAAAACCTTTGTCTTTTTTCTTTTTCTTTCGATACAAGAATGAAAAAGCTATACTTATTACTAAAACTAAGATGGGCGCTATCATGAAATATCCTAGCATATGCATTCTCCTTTCGAAGTAATAATATCTATTATTATACAATATCTGGATTTCTAGTTCATCCCTCCGACTACCTAGATTTCTGTATGTCGGCGGGTAATCATAAAAATAAGCTGCTCATTTTACTTTTTCTGGGTGAAATCTTTCTTCCTTTGATTCTACAAGGAGCGTTTGATTTTCCTGCTTCTTTATGGTATCTTTTGTGTGAATTCTCTGACATTTACACACATTTATATATTTTGTTTTCCAGGGGGATGACGGTATGAGTACAACAATTGATGGGAAAATTCTTTGGCAGCCAACGGACAAAGATATTGCTAATAGTAACCTCACCCAATTTCAATATTGGCTGAAGGAGCATAAACAGCTGGACTTTTCCTCAGTTCAAGCGCTATGGAGATGGTCAACTGACGAGCTTGAGACGTTTTGGGCATACGTTTGGGAGTACGGGAAAATCAAAGCAAGCATTCCTTATAAGGAAGTCCTTTCTAAGCGGGAGATGCCGGGTGCCAACTGGTTCAAGGGGGCACATTTGAATTATGCTGAGCATTGCTTCCGAAAAGCAGCACCTGAGAAGACAGCTCTCATCTTCCAATCCGAGCATAAAGAATATACAGAGGTTTCTTGGGGTGAACTCCAACAAAAGACGGCTGCAGTTGCCGAGTATTTAAAAGAGCAAGGGGTAACAAAAGGCGATCGGGTTGTTGCCTATATGCCAAACCTTCCTGAGACAGTAATTGCCTTTCTAGCTTGCGCAAGCATCGGTGCCATTTGGTCAAGCTGTTCCCCGGACTTTGGATCGAACAGTGTTATTGATCGATTTAAACAGATAGACCCCGTCTTTTTATTTACGATTGATGGTTACCAGTATAATGGACAGCTGCATAGTAAGAAGGAAGTCATAGAGCGCATTCAGCACGAGGTACCGAGTATTCGGGAAACCATTTTGATCCCTTATATGAACTGTTTTCCGCTTGCCGAGCTTTCAAATACGACAAGTTGGGATGTAGTAATGGAACGGGAAGCAGAGCTTTTCTTTGAACAAGTACCATTTGATCATCCGCTATGGATTCTGTACTCCTCTGGGACAACCGGACTGCCAAAGCCAATTGTCCATGGACATGGCGGTATCCTTATTGATCAGATTAAGACGCTCATGATCGAACAAAATTTGACGGAGAATGATCGCATGTTCTGGTTTACAACAACAGGCTGGATGATGTGGAACTTACTGCTCGGCGGACTCGTTGTGGGATCGATAATTGTTCTATATGATGGCAGCCCCTCCTACCCTAATTTAGGCGTCCTATGGGAGTATGTGAATAAATCAGAAACCACCCTGTTTGGTACAAGCGCTGCTTATATTGATGTGTGTATGAAGTTTGGTTACAAGCCTAATGAGCATTTCTCTCTCTCAAGTCTCCATTCAATTTTAGCAACCGCTTCCCCGCTGACAGCGAATGCTTTTATATGGGTTTATGAAAACGTGAAGGATAACATTTGGCTGGCATCTACAAGCGGAGGAACGGATGTATGTACAGCATTTGTCGGAGGTTCGCCAGTACTGCCGGTGCGTGTAGGTATCATTCCTACACGTACATTAGGCGCAAAAGTGGAAGCGTATGATGATCATGGCAACCCCCTATTCAATGATGTAGGGGAGCTTGTTGTAACAGCGCCAATGCCATCTATGCCGCTGTTCTTATGGAATGATAAGGATAACGAACGGTATGTGGAAAGTTACTTTGAAATATATCCGAACATTTGGCGGCACGGTGATTGGATTCAGATAAATGATGATGGCAGTTGTATCATTTATGGACGTTCGGATTCAACAATTAACCGCTCTGGACTGCGTATGGGTACGAGTGAAATTTATAAAATCATTGAAGCGATTCCTGAAATCCTAGAGAGTCTGGTTATCGACCTGGAGTACAGCGGCAAGGAATCGTTCCTTCCCCTGTTTGTCGTATTGAAGCCGGAGGCGACGCTAACAGAAGAACTGAAACAGACGATTAACAGTCGTATTCGCGAAAACCTATCCCCTCGCTTCGTACCAGATGCCATTTACGAAATTAAGGAAGTACCAAAAACATTAAACGGTAAGAAGCTGGAGGTTCCAGTGCGGAAAATCCTGCTTGGGAAAGATATTAATTCTTCTATTAATCTTGATGCCATGGCAAACCCAAAGTCGATACAGTATTTCATTGAACTTGCTTCTACACTCCAACAGTAATCCAGTTCCCCAACCCCGTATACTACGGGTAGTTGGGGCTTCTCTTTTATTAGGACTAAAACCTCGTTCCAAACTATAACTGCTCATTATTCAATTTTTTTAGCTATTCTTCACTGAAATATGTTATATTAAATAGGTTGAATATTTCCCAACTTACATAATAGAGGTTGCATCACCTGCGGGTGGTGTAGCCTCTTTCGTGTTTATAGGAGTTTTGCGAGGAGGAAACATTTTGGAGTTATATACAAACTTGCGTGCCGGGGAAAAAGGCGCCTATTTATCCATTGCCGCTTATATTGTACTCAGCGCATTAAAACTGGCTGTCGGCTACTTCGGTGATTCACAGGCCTTGCGTGCAGACGGATTAAATAATACTACCGATATCATCGCATCCATTGCTGTATTGATTGGATTACGTATTTCCCAGCGGCCGCCTGATCATAATCATCAATATGGCCACCTGCGTGCCGAGACAGTTGCTTCATTAATTGCTGCATTCGTTATGATTTATGTAGGCATCGAGGTGCTTATCACCGCTACCAAAAATATGTTCACTACAACCCATGAAAGCCCCGATATCGTGACCATAGCTGTATCAATATTTAGTGCCCTGGTTATGTATGGTGTATATCGCTATAATCTTCAGCTAGCTGAAAAAGTGAAAAGCACCGCTGTCAAAGCTGCAGCTTATGATAACAGATCAGATGCATTAGTCAGCATTGGTACGGCCATCGGGATTACAGCCGCAATTTTTGGTTTCCCTATAGTTGATACGATTACAGCTATCCTCATTGGTATTATTATTATCAAAACGGCCATAGAAATTTTTAAAGAAGCCGTGTATTTATTGACAGATGGTTTTGACAGCGACATGTTGGATCATATTAGAGAAGAAATTAAGGCGATTCCTCAAGTTCGAGAAATTCGGGAAGTCCGGGGAAGGCAGCATGGCAGCCTTATGCTTTTAGATATTACCATTGCTGTCAACCCGAATTTGAGTGTACGCCGTTCCCACGATATTGCTGAGACAATTGAAGAAAACGTGCAAGCTATGGACTCACAAGCGTTGGCCTTCGTTCATATTGAGCCTTATGATCCAAAAGATATCCTCATTACAGAAGACGATTATCACTTTTAACTTTTAGCAGCGAATTTCCTCAAGCCAGCTGCTAGGAATATAAGTTTCCATACACAATACTACCTGATTAAATAAAAATGGGACCGCCTACTATGTTTTTGGGCTGGTCCTTTTTTAAATAATGGCAGAGCGATTCATTTAAAACTGTTTTTTCAAATATAAATATGGAAAGGATCCTACATATCGGACCGAATAAAATAAAGTTGGAGTGTGAGGATGAGGAAATGGGTAATTCCTATATTACTTTTGATGTTAGGAGGTTGTGATGATTCTTTTACTCAACATTCAAAATCAGCTGCCTCGGTCAATACAGATTTAGAAATTTCCCATGCTTTAAAAGAGGATATCGCCTCGCAAAAAAATATCCCTGCCCAAGACCTGCAAACTGACCATCTTGAACATCTGATTGATTTTTCAATCAACCTTGATGATAAAAGCTTATCAGCTGCATTAAAAGCGATGCAGAATATAAAAATGCTGCGGGTAAATGTGCCTCTTGAAGAGCTTGCTATGCTATCGTTGTTAGATCAGTTACTCTACTTGAATATTCAAGATAATGAAGATGTGATTACGGAACTCGATTTTAAAATATTTCAATCCTTGGACACTTTATACCTTTCGAATAACCATCTGCAGCATATTGACGGCCTTTCCCTTCCCTATAATGTCCACACTCTTTGGTTGAAAGATAATGACATTCAGGATTTATCTCCATTACAACCTCTTAGTTCCTTGAGAATTTTATCCATCAGCAATAATGCAGTGACTTCTCTTATCCCTTTGAAGGAATTCATGGGCTTGAAAGTCCTTTATGCTTCAACTAACCAAATCGAGGATGCAGATATATTGAAAAACCTTTCTGGGCTTGAAAACATCGCATTAAGTAATAATCCCCTTCGCTCCTTGGAGTTTGCGAGAAATCTTCCTAATCTAAAAACACTTCTAATCGCCAAT
>JAPSKP010000163.1 GCA_031181585.1 Lysinibacillus sp. | reverse complement strand
CATTATATGTCTAATATGCCCTTGGGGAAAATCGGTTTTGCAGCCGGTCCTGCTATGGCATCCTGCGATGACTTCGACATTATAATTGAAGGAAAAGGCGGACACGGCGGCAGTCCGCACGAAACGATCGACCCAATTTACATCTCAACCCATCTTATCCAGGCATTCCAATCGATTATCAGCAGAACTTTGAATCCTTTACATGCAGGTGTGGTTTCATTTGGAGGAATGCAAGCTGGAAATTCATACAACGTCATTCCTGATAAAGTAAAACTTCAAGGAACAATTAGGGCATTAACATATGAAGGAGCCGAATTATTGCACAAAAAAACGGCTCAGCTAACCGAATCGATTTGCACAAGCTTTGGGGCAAAAGGACACTATCATTTTATTGAAGGAACCCCCCCATTATACAATCATCCAGAAGCGTGCGAATTTGTGAAAGAAATCATCCAAAAGACCTTCGGTGAGGATGTATTTTCACCATACGATCCTGTACTGGTGGCTGAAGATTATGCCTACTACTTAAAAGAAAAAGTAGGTGCATTCATTATCGTCGGGATGCAAAGTGAAAAAAGCCAGTATCCTCACCATCATTCTAAATTTGATATTGATGAGGAAGCCATTCCCGCTGGAATTGAACTCATGATTCAATTAGCTTTAAATTAGTGAAATTACTAAAGCGATTCATCCTAGGTTTGAGCCTAGGGTGTCCTAAGTTAATATAAAAGAAGTAATCCCTTTACCTGTACTAAAGAGATTACTTCTTTTTTTCTTTAAATTAACAGGCACCATCAAATACCCGTTCCCCTGAAAAACATAAACGAATTAATCGCTTTTCCTCAGTCTTTAAGAAGAGGCTATTGAAATGGTAACAAACACCCCAAAAAAATAACAGCAATGACTGTGACAAATAATACATCATATTTGCTAAAACCGATTTCATAGTAATACGTTCTATTCGAACTATTGGAAAAGTGCTTTGCTTCCATTGCTACCGCAATTCGTTGTGCCCGACGAATACTTTGGGCTAACATAGGAATCGCATAGCGTTTCATCCGTTCAAACAATCCGCGAATGCCTCTTGATCCTGTAGCTCCTCTTACTTTCAATGCATGATGAATAGTTTGAAACTCTTCAATCATTATGGGGATAAGACGAACCCCTGCCAGAAAACTATATGCATATTTAGGAGGCAATTTTAGCTGCTGCATCAACGAATAAAATAAATAAACAGGTCTTGTTGTAATCGAGAAAATAATTCCCAACAGCGCAAAACTTAAAGCACGAAAACCGATATGTACGCCGCGAAAGAAGCTTTCTTTCGTTATGTGGATAAGCCCCCATTGAAACCACGTTGTTTCTCCATTTCCAAAAAAGATCATTGATGTAGATGTGGAAATAAAAATAATGATAAAAGGAAACAGAAATAACATGAGTGACTTAAACGGATAACCTGTAAAAGCGAAGAACAACAGGAAAAAGGCAAAAGTTAAACTTATTAGTACATTTAGATTATGAATAAATAATATACTCATAAATAAAGCAAGCATAAGCAATAATTTCAAGCTAGGGTTGATTCGGTGAAGCCATGTTTCTTTATAATCCAATTGTAACCTCAACGTTCATCCCCCTCTTAAACTCTTAACAAAGCATTTGCATAATGGGGATTTATTTGCTTATCCAGGACTAAATGTCCATCCTCAATTTCCCATCGTCTTGTTGCAAAGTGCTCGACAATTTTCCCATCGTGCGTTACCATCACAATGATTGTTCCTTGTTGACGTAACTGTTCTAGAAGTTCTAAAAGTGCAAATGTATTTTTTGCATCTTGCCCAAATGTCGGTTCATCTAATAATAATACCTTTTTGTCATCCACAATTGAGGCAGCGACACTTAATCTCCGCTTCTGTCCCATAGATAATTGATAAGGATGATGCCCTTTCAGCTCTGCTAAATGAAACAACTTTAACATAGAGGTAACCTTCTTTTTTATTTCCTCTTCCGATTTCTTTTGTAATCGAAGACCGAAAGCTATCTCCTCATACACAGAATTGGTCACAAACTGAAACTCTGGATTTTGAAAAACAAATGCGATATGTTGATAAATATTTTTTATTTTTGCTAACGGTTTTCCGTAAAAGCTCCCTATTCCCTCTGTTGGTATTAAATTCATTATCGCATGCAATAAGGTGCTTTTCCCTGCGCCGTTTTTTCCTGTTACGACGATCCACTCACCAGCATGAATAACAGCTTCATCCAGGTGAATTTTCACTTCTTTGCTTCTAAGCCCTTTAAAATCTTGAAAGCGGAGTACTTCTCCTTGTGAAATTGCCTTTTCCCTTACTTCTCGTTTCTGAATATAATCCTCCCAAACAGCAGGATGCCAAATTCCCTGTTCATCGATTATTTTCTTGTACGTTTTAAAAATAACAGTAGCTGGACCATCTGCAATTATTTCTCCAAGATCATTAAACAAAATAATACGGTCAACAAAATCGATTACATGTTCAATTTTGTGTTCGACGATGATCAACGTTTTATCTTCAGCTATATGTTTTATCGTGTCCCAAATGTCTTCCGTTCCTTCTACATCAATCATTGC
>JAPSKP010000084.1 GCA_031181585.1 Lysinibacillus sp. | reverse complement strand
TGCCGATGCAGGATATACGTCTCGCTAATTAGTGGAAATTAGATGGTTTGAAGCAGTCTTCAAGTCATCTTATCTTTTGTTCTTTGCTTCGCTCGCTGGTTTCCTTTTATAGAGAAGTAATACTGGGCCAGAGGGCTTATTTAGTAAAATACAATTGCTGGCCTAGTGACGAAATTGAGGGCATGTTCAAAAAAGTCAGATGAAACAAGGGTTGATTAATCAATGAAACTATATTAAATGTTCCTTCTATTGACAGAAAGTTATGAAATAAGATATATGAAAGGAGCTCTTTTATGTGCTCTTGGACATATTAAGTTGAGGTTTGTCAAAAAGTAGACACATTTTCAAGGAGAAATGAAATAGGGAATTGAATTCACTTGAAATATAAGTGGATTATTAGTAGATTAATAAATGTTGCATTTAGTTGCGACAAAAGAGCAAAAAAGTGGCCTATTCGTATGAACCATGTCATACTTTAGGCAGGTTATATGATAGCTATAGCCTTATTTTATACTATGCCCAACTAAAGGGCGCCATTTTACTGTTTCAATTATAAATCTTCAATAGCAATACCTGCTCCGCTTTGTTAGTTTAGCAGCCTGACAAAGTGGAAGAGGAATGAATAGGATAAAATGAACACCCTGTACCGATTCATTTTATCCTAAATTCGTTCTTCTTAAACTATTTTTACAAAATTATTTTAAAACGAGATTTGTGAAATAAATAAATCAGGTTGAAAAATAGGTCGTCACTTTTTGAAGTGGCGGCTTTTTTTTGTGCCTATTTTCTTATTTGTTTCCTGCTTCAAATGATAACTATATATTCTGACAAAACGAATATTTATTTGCTTTACCTATAATTATACGTAAAATATGTTATAAAAATTCATGTCTATGAAAAAATAATCATTTTTTATAAAATTTTTTGTTGTATATAAATTCGGAACTTACTATAATGAGTAATATCAATCAAGGATAACAATTGACAGATAATTGGCGAGGAGGAACATATAAATGAAGAAAAGCTTACTTAAGGTGATTGCCCCATTGGCGGCGGCATCTATGTTATTAGCAGCATGTGGTTCAGACAACTCTACGGGTTCAGACGGCGAGATTACAAAATTAGTAGCCGGTACAGAGGCGACATTTGCTCCTTTTGAATACATGGACAAAAGCGGCAAGATCATAGGAATAGACAGCGAAATCTTGGACGCCATTGCTGAAGAAACTGGCGTAGATATTGAAATGAAAAATGTTGGGTGGGACCCGTTGTTCTCCCAAGTACAAAATAATGAAATCCAATTAGGTGCTTCGGGTATTACGATCAACGATAAGCGTAAGGAAACTTATGATTTCACGGAGCCTTATTATGAAGCGACGCAAGTCATCGTTGTGAAGGAAGGATCAGATGTAAAATCATTAGCTGATCTAGAAGGGAAAAAAGTATCGGTGCAGATCAATACAACTGGTCATGAAGCAGCCAAAAAAGCATTTGGTGAAACAAGCACGAATATTTCTGCCTTTGAAAATCTACCGGTAGCATTGCTTGAGGTAATTAATAACTCGACTGCTGCTGCAATCGGAGACAATGCGGTTGTTTATGAGTACTTAAAAAATAATCCAGATTCAGGTTTAACGGTTATTGAAGATGATGCTTTTGATAAAGAGTATTATGGCCTGATGGTGAAAAAGGGCAACAAAGAAGTTCTGGATATCCTGAATGAAGGCTTGGATGCGATCAAGGAAAATGGCAAGCTGAATGAAATCGTTGAGAAATATACGGGTGTAACGCAAGAATTAGAATAATAGAGGTTGGAGGTGTTTCAGGTGGACTTATTTGATTTTCGCTGGGACATAATCTGGAACTACCGTGATTTTTATATTACCGGTATTTGGGTGACATTAGCCCTTACATTGGTCGGCTATATTGGAGGGGTATTCTTCGGGGTACTCCTTGGATTGGCTCAGACATCAAAAAACAAAATCATTTACTGGCCGGCTAAGATTTATGTCGATGTCTTCCGTGGAACACCGATGCTTGTCCAGATTTACATTATCCATTTAGCGTTGATTCCAACATTGTTCGGACAGTCATATGGATGGTTCATTTCAGGGGCAGCGGCTTTAATCTTGAATAGTGCGGCCTACAATGCGGAAATTTTCCGTGCAGGAATCCAGTCCATTGATAAAGGGCAGATGGAAGCGGCCCGTTCGCTTGGTCTGACGCATTCTCAGGCAATGCGCAAAGTCATCCTGCCACAGGCGGTTCGCCGCATGGTACCGCCGCTTGGCAATGAATTTATTACACTTTTAAAAGATTCATCGCTTGTAAATGTTATTGCGGCAACGGATATTCTCTATGCAAGTAAGATGATCGTAGGTACATATAACCGGGTGTGGGAGCCGTACTTATTCGCAGCGTTCCTATATCTGATCATGACATTTATCGTGACAAAGGTTATCTCATATATCGAACATCGCTTCAGCATTGACTATAATCCAAGAAAGAGCAAAAAGGAGCGTGCCGGGACATGATCAAAGTAGAGAATCTACACAAATATTTCGGTAAGCTTGAAGTGTTAAAAGGCATTGACTATGAAATTCGTGAATCGGAAGTTGTCTGTGTCATCGGGCCATCCGGGTCGGGGAAAAGTACGTTTCTTCGCTGTTTAAACCTATTAGAAGAGGTAACGGACGGTGCAGTCTATATTGAAGGCGTCAAAATCAATGATCCAAAGGCGGATATTAATGATATCCGTACAGAGGTGGGAATGGTGTTTCAGCAGTTCAATTTGTTCCCGCATATGACGGTAATAGATAATATTACAATGGCACCAATGCAAATCCGCAAAATGAACAAAGCTGATGCCGAGAAGCTGGCGCTAGAGCTGCTCGATAAGGTAGGATTGCGGGCAAAGGCGGATAATTTCCCGCAGCAGCTTTCCGGTGGACAGCAGCAGCGTGTGGCAATCGCACGAGCGCTTGCGATGAAGCCAAAGGTGATGCTGTTTGATGAACCAACATCTGCACTTGATCCAGAAATGGTTAATGAGGTACTGGATGTTATGAAGGACCTTGCAAAAGAAGGAATGACGATGATTGTCGTAACCCATGAAATGGGCTTTGCACGTGAGGTAGGTGACCGTGTATTGTTCATGGACGGCGGTTATATTGTAGAAGAGGGCCATCCGGACGACGTTTTCGGAAATCCTCAAAATGAACGTACAAAAGCCTTTTTAGGAAAAGTATTATAAAGAGAAAAATCCATTCAAGACGGGCTGCTTGAATGGATTTTTTTGTTTTTTTATTAGTTCGGCATATTTTTTGCTTTTTCAGCTTGGCCGTACATATTAAGCATCGTGTTCATATCGTTTTGAGCGAACTGTGGCACTTGGTAAATACCGCGCTTGTTTTGGTAAAGAGATACTTCGTATGCCATTTCAACGCAGTTCGGTACAGAATCCTGTAATACACGACGAACAACAGGGTTTGTAGATTCAAGAGCTGCTTGTGTTTTTCCTACTGCTGCTGTTTTGTGCATAGTAAGAAGGGCACCAGATAAAATTGCATCATTGACTTCGTTGGCAGATTGGATTGGTTTTTTTGGTTCGCTAGGAGTTAAACCGTATTTTACATCATTGCTCATTTGCATGTTGTATGTTTTTGTCGGGTGCTTTGGATCGTGGCCTGTTTTGTAGGCTTCCATTGTGATGTTGTATTCATCAAGCATGAAAGCGTACTGACGGTCTACAATAGCAAGGAGCTCAGGATCTTGAATTTGATCGCGCATAAGTACGCATTGGTTTAAAGCGCCGATTGAGGCACTTAATACTTCATGTACATCCAGAATTTCGTGTGCGCCGTGGTTCATTGACATTGTTTGTCCGTTGTCTTGTGAATCAGATGGTTGAGTGAACATGTGATAATCCTCCATTCTTTTTGGGTACGATGTTATTATGGTTCCTTTTGTGTGAGCTATTCATAAGAAATTTTTAAAAGTTAAAGGAGGAGGAGCAAATGGCGAACGGCAAGAAAAGCAGTGCCATGATAATCATCATAGCGATCGTAGTAATAATCGGTATTGCACTCGTGCTCATTGTGCCGAAGTATAATAGCCTCGTGAATGGAGAAGAACAAGTTGAGGCATCTTGGGCGCAGGTAGAAAACCAATTGCAGCGCAGGTTTGATTTAATCCCTAACCTTGTGCAGACAGTAAAGGGATATGCTGCACATGAAGAGGAAGTATTTACACAAATTGCTGATGCCCGCACACAGTACGGGGGTGCTGCTACAGTAGAGGAAGCAGCGGAAGCAAATGACGATTTGACGAGTGCACTGAGCCGGCTTCTGGTGGTAGTGGAAAATTACCCTCAGTTAAAGGCGGATGTACAGTTTACCCAGCTGATGGATGAACTATCGGGAACGGAAAACCGATTGGCCGTGGCCCGTCAAGATTATAATGAAGTCGTTCGGACTTTTAATGGTGATGTTCGTTCTTTTCCTGGCAACTTGATTGCCGGTATGTTTGGTTTTGACTCGAAGGAATACTTTGAAGCAGCAAATGGAGCTGAAACGGCACCATCTATAAATTTTGATACGGAGGAATAGACTTCCACGCACCTATTTATTCGTTGGGTGTCATGCAGTAATAGTATGCTGCCGCTTTTCTTTATTCATACGAAGGACTCGGCAGCCTTTACACAATTAACTGCTGCTTATTGGCTTTTAAAAAAGCTGCAAGGGAGGCGGGGAACATCCGAATTATTAGTTTAATTTTTAGTCTTATCCTGTTAGTACCTACAGTTGCATTTGCTGCTATTCCCCAAAAGCCGGCATATAACTCATATGTTTACGATTACGGAAATGTTCTGGATGATCAAGCGGAGCAGCAGATGGTTCAAATGCTGCAGCAGCTTGAAAACAGCACGACCAATGAGGTGGTCGTCATGACCATCGATACAATCGGTGACGCTGCTCCCTTTGAATTCGGCACGGAGGTAATGCGTGAATGGGGCATTGGGCAGGCAGAGCAAAACAACGGCATGCTCATTTTTGCAACGACTGAGCAAGGACCGGGAGAAAACGATGTTTGGATATCGGTTGGACAAGGGCTGGAAGGTGATTATCCGGACGGGAAAATCGGCAGGATGATTGAGACATATATGAAGCCGTATTTAGGCGAGGGTGATTATACGAGTGCATTTGCCAATATCATTAACGTCCTGTATGAAGAAATGGGCGGTGAGGCAACCGGCGAACCATTGCCTACTGAAGACGGCGGTGGAGGCTTCAGTATTGGCTTTCTCATTTTGATCCTCATTCTTTACTTTATTTTTAGCGGCTTTGGCGGCGGCGGTAGAGGCGGTGGCAGACGCGGACCAAGACGCTATTATGTAGGCGGCTTCGGAGGCGGCGGTTTCGGTGGTTCAGGCGGCGGTTTTGGCGGCTTCGGCGGTGGAGGCTCTGCTGGAGGCGGAGCTGGACGAAAGTTTTAATTCCTTCAGCAGAGACCTTATTACCCGTAGATGTAATTGTCTGTATAATGGAAATAGAAGGAGTGATGACAGTGAAAAAGGTAATCTTCTATTCCCGTCCCGACTGTCCGCTATGTGAAGAGGGACTGCTTACGTTGAAGCTTGTGCAGGAGGACGTGCCCTTTGATATCGAAGTGAAAAATATTGAAGAGGACGATACATTGCATGGAAAGTATATGCTCATGATTCCGGTAGTTGAAGAAAACGGAAAGATGCTTCAGTATGGGCAGCTGGACTACGTAACATTAATGGAGGCGCTCGATGAATAAATCGAGTGTCTTGCCTTTTTTAAGAAAAGCTGGGGGAAATGGATTGCACAATAAAACGAGGAAGGATATAATGAAAACAAGGAAATAAATTTTTTTACCCTAAATGGGACAATAAATTAAAACATGGGACTAATTTTGACCAACTGTACAGGAGGTGGCATATGAGCGATTTCTCTTGCTACAAAGTAGGACGCCAATTAATACCAGAAATTGATGTGCTCTTGAAAAAGCGTTTCCGCATTTTACAGGCGATCCATGCTGCAGGGCCTTTAGGAAGGCGTACGCTGGCGGATTTCCTGCATGTGACGGAGCGAGAAGTACGCAATGAAACAACATTGTTACATGAACAACAATTAATTGAAATCGGTCAAAAAGGTATGATTTGCACTCAACTTGGGTATGAAGTACTTGAGCAATTAAAACCGTTGTACTATGAACTTTCAGGTCTTGCCCAAAAAGAACAGCAGCTGGCTGAAAAGTTTGGCATTGAGAGGGTCATTATCATTCCCGGATCATTCCGAAGCGAAGCAAGCCGCATTCTGTTAGGAAAAGAAGCGAGCAAATGGCTGGTGAAGCTTGTGCAGGAAGGCAGCAAGATAGCTGTGACCGGGGGAAGTTCAGTGGCAGCGATTGCTCCCTATCTTCAGCCTGTCGATTCCATGCCGTCTGTAAAATTTATTGCAGCCCGGGGCGGAATTGGAGAAGAAATGAGCCTGCAGGCAAATATCCTTGTTTCTCAATTTGCAAAGGCCTGCCATGCTTCCTATAAAACGCTGTTTATGCCCGAGTTTTTAAGTGAACAGGCATATGTCGCAATGAAAGCAGAGCCGAGTGTCCAGGAAATTATCCGTCTTTATGAAGAAGTCGATATTGTGCTGCATGGTATTGGCACTGCTGACGAGATGGCGGAAAAACGCGGCAGCAGTGAAGCAGATAAAGCGCTTCTAACAGAGAAAGGGGCTGTTGGTGAGGCTTTTGGCTATTATTTTGATGCCGAGGGTCGCATTGTTCATCAAATCCGCACGATTTGCATTCAGCCCGAGCATGTGAAACAGAGCCGCTACGTCCTGGCAATTGCCGGCGGAGAGGAAAAGGCAAAGGCAATTGAAGCGTACTTTAAAAATGCGGCAAGGCAGACAATCTTCATCACGGATGAAGCAGCCGCAAACGAGATGTTATAAATAGCCCCAGCGCTACTTTTATAAAATAACCAACTTGGAGGAGTTAACATGGCATTAAAATTAGCAATCAATGGATTCGGTCGTATCGGTCGATTAGTATTTCGAGAAGCATTAAAGCATGACGAATTTGAAGTAGTGGCAGTCAATGACTTGACTGATGCAGGACAACTGGCACACTTATTGAAATATGACTCGGTACACGGCATATACGAAGCTGAAGTATCGGCAGAAGAAGATGCGTTCATCGTGAACGGAAATCGAATCCGTGTCTTCTCTGAAAAAGACCCATTAAACTTGCCATGGGGAGAACTTGGTGTAGATGTCGTGCTGGAATGTACAGGTAGATTCCGTTCGATGGAAGAGGTATCTAAGCATGTTGAGGCAGGCGCGAAGAAAGCGATTCTTTCTGCTCCAGCAAAAGGCGATATGCCAACATTCGTTATGGGTGTAAATGAAGAAGAATATGATCCAGATACAATGAATGTTATTTCCAATGCATCGTGTACAACGAACTGTTTAGCACCTGTTGCCAAAATATTGGATGAAAAATTCGGTATTAAGCGCGGGATGATGACAACGATTCACTCTTATACGAATGACCAGCGTATCCTTGATTTCCCTCACTCCGACCCGCGTCGTGCGCGTGCTGGGGCAGTATCAATGATTCCGACAACAACTGGTGCTGCAGTAGCGGTTTCAAAAGTATTGCCGCGACTAAAAGGGAAATTAGACGGCTTCTCTATGCGTGTTCCTACACCGAACGTATCTTGTATTGACCTAGTTGTAGAGCTGGAGGCAGATGTAACGGTGGATTCCATCAATGCTGCATTAAAAGAAGCATCAGAAGGTGAATTAAAGGGCATTTTAGGGTATAACGAATTACCGCTTGTTTCAATCGATTATAATGGCAACCATGCTTCTTCTACAGTCGATGGATTATCAACGATGGTAATGGAAAATCGCATGGCGAAAATTGTCGCATGGTATGACAATGAAATTGGTTACTCAACACGCTTAATGGACCTAGCATTATATCTAGTGGAACGCGGGCTTAAATAAGCCTGGCATGCAGCAAAACCGCTCGTCAGATAAATGTGTCATACTTTTGGGGTTTTAACGAAAAAGTGTGTCACAATACGGTAAAATGTAATGGAAAAGTATAGCCTTTAAGTAGTTGAACAATTATAATGTATAAAGGTAAAAGGGCGAGCGGGTTTACCGACTCGTCCTTTTTTAAAAGGCGATCTAGTTCATTCTTGTAAAAATGGGGGAGACGCCCTGTGCTTACAAGAGACATTACATATTGACTTTTGTTACTATTTAAAAGGAAGTCTACTATATAAAAGGGCAACGCCTGTTTTTAAAATTGAAGGAGGGTTTTCTTCATGTTTTTAAAGAAGACGATGGATGATGTAAATGTAAAGGGAAAGCGCGTATTTGTACGTGTTGATTTTAATGTACCGATGGCGGATGGCCAGATTACGGATGAAACGCGCATTCGTGCAGCGATCCCGACAATCGAAGCTTTGGCAGACGGGGGAGCGAAGGTAATTCTAGCTTCTCACCTTGGCCGTCCGAAAGGCGAAGTGAATGAGGATATGCGTCTGACGGCTGTTGGTGAGCGTCTGTCTGAACTAATGGGCAAGCCGGTAAAGAAGCTGGATGAGTCAATCGGGGAAGCGGTAGAAGCAGCAGTGGCCGAAATGCAGGAAGGAGACATCGTCCTTCTGGAAAACGTTCGTTTCCATAAAGGGGAAGAAAAGAACGACGAAGAGCTGGCAAAGGCATTCGCCGGACTGGCAGATGTTTATGTCAATGATGCCTTCGGAGCGGCCCACCGTGCACATGCTTCTACAGAAGGAATTGCCAAGCACGTTGAGGCAGCAGTATCAGGCTACTTAATGCAAAAGGAGCTGGATGTCCTGGGCAAAGCATTGTCTGAGCCGGAGCGTCCATTCACTGCGATTATCGGCGGGGCAAAAGTAAAAGATAAAATCGGCGTCATCGAAAATCTGCTGGATAAAGTGGACCATCTGATTATCGGCGGCGGACTTTCATATACATTTACCAAAGCGCAAGGTTACGATATCGGAAAATCTTTATTAGAGGAAGATAAAATCGATCTTGCAAAATCGTTTATTGAAAAAGCAAAAGAAAAGGGCGTTGAGCTGCATATGCCGATCGACGCGGTAGTAGCAAACGAATTTTCAAAAGATGCAGAAACACAGACAGTTGAAATCGATGCGATTCCAGCTGACTGGATGGGGCTTGATATCGGCCCGAAAACAGCTGCTAACTATGCAGAGATTATTAAAAATTCAAAGCTTATTATTTGGAACGGTCCAATGGGCGTGTTTGAAATGGATAAGTTTGCAAATGGTACGAAAACAGTAGTGGAAGCAATGGCGGAAACAGACGGCTATACAGTCATCGGCGGCGGTGATTCTGCTGCAGCTGTTGAAAAGTTCGGAGTGGCCGACAAGATGGATCATGTGTCCACAGGCGGCGGTGCTTCACTAGAGCTGATGGAAGGCAAAGAGCTTCCAGGTATCGTAGCATTAAACGACAAGTAACGGAGGGGTTTTATGCGTAAACCAATTATTGCAGGCAACTGGAAAATGTATAAATCATTTGATGAAGCAGTTGAGTTTGTCGAAGCAGTTCGAGAAGCTATTCCTTCAGAGGAAAAGGTAGATGCGGTCGTTTGTGCACCTGCCATCTATTTACCGACGTTAGTCGATATCGCTACAGAAACAGATTTAGCAATCGGTGCACAAAATATGCACTTTGAAGAGGAAGGGGCATTTACGGGTGAGGTAAGTCCTTCCCAGCTTGCTTCCATCCATGTGGATTATGTCATTTTAGGGCATTCAGAACGCCGTGAAATGTTCAATGAAACAGATGAAGCGGTTAATAAAAAGGTAAAAGCGGCACTCGCTCATGGAATCGTGCCGATTATCTGCTGCGGGGAAACATTAGAGGAGCGCGAGGCTGGCAATACTGAAGAAAAAGTATCAGGCCAAATTCGTGCGGCGCTTGAAGGCTTTACAGCACAGGAAGTGGCACATATGGTCCTTGCCTATGAGCCGATCTGGGCAATCGGGACAGGCAAAACAGCAACTGCTGACGATGCCAACCAAGTATGCGGTGCCATCCGCGGGGTAGTACAGGAGCTGTACGGTGCAGAGACAGCAGAAGCAATTCGCATTCAATACGGCGGCTCCGTGAAGCCTGAGAACATTGTCGAGCTTCTTTCGAAGGAGCATATTGACGGTGCTCTTGTGGGTGGAGCGAGCCTGCAGGTAGATTCTTATTTAAAATTATTGGAGGCGGGCGCAAATGCCTAAACAGCCAGCAGCATTAATTATTTTAGACGGCTTTGCCTGCCGTGATGAAGTAAAGGGCAATGCAGTAGCACAAGCACATAAACCAAATTTTGACCGGTACTGGAATACCTACCCGCATGCAACGCTGATTGCAAGCGGAGAGGCAGTTGGTCTGCCGGAAGGTCAAATGGGGAATTCTGAAGTAGGCCATATGAATATCGGTGCAGGCCGAATTGTTTATCAAAGTTTGACGCGTATTAACAAATCCATTCGCGAAGGGGAATTTTTCCACAACGAAAAATTCCTTGCAGCGGTTGAACATGCGAAGAAGCATGACTCAAAACTTCACCTGATGGGCCTTCTTTCAGATGGTGGGGTACATAGCCATTATGAGCATCTTTTTGCTTTGCTGAAGCTTGCGCAGGCAAACGGCATCAAGGAAGTATACGTGCATGGTTTCCTTGACGGACGGGATGTCGGTCCGACGACAGCACTTGGCTATATTAAGGAAACAGAAAAGCAAATGGAGAAAATTGGTGTAGGCAAGTTCGCATCGATTCACGGCCGTTATTATGCGATGGACCGTGACCGCCGCTGGGAACGTGTCCAGCTGACATATAATGCGCTTGCAGACGGGGTAGGCCAGACAGCGGCAACGGCTGCTGCCGGCGTACAGTCCAGTTATGATCGTGAAGTGGAGGATGAATTCGTCATTCCTTTCGTTATTACAGAGGAAGGGAAGCCAGTCGCGACAATCGATACAAACGATGCGGTGATTTTCTTTAACTTCCGTCCAGACCGTGCCATCCAGCTATCGGCGGCCTTCACAAACGAAGCGGTAACAGGCGTGAAAATCTCTAAAAAGCATCCGACAAACTTACACTTTGTATCGTTTACCCACTACAGCGAGGATGTAAATGCAGTGGTAGCATTCGAAAATGACAACCTGGTCAATACACTTGGGGAAGTCATTGCAGCAAACGGTTTAACACAGCTCCGTATTGCCGAGACTGAAAAATATCCGCATGTCACATTCTTTATGAGCGGCAGACGTGAGGAAACTTTTGCCGGTGAGGAACGGATTTTAATTGCTTCACCAAAAGTAGCAACCTATGATCTAAAGCCGGAAATGAGTGCCTACGAGGTAACGGAGGCACTGCTTGGAGCGATTGCAGCAGACAAATTTGATGCGATCATTCTAAACTTCGCCAACCCGGATATGGTCGGACACAGCGGTATGCTGGAGCCGACAATCAAGGCAATCGAAGCGGTGGATGAATGTCTAGGGAAAGTAGTGGATGCCATCCACGCAAAAGGCGGTTCAGCTATCATCACGGCCGACCATGGCAACTCAGACGAAGTCATAACATTGGGTGGAGAGCCGATGACGGCCCATACAACCAACCCGGTACCGGTCATTGTCACAAAGCCGGACGCTGTTCTAGCAACAGATGGGGTTCTGGCCGATTTAGCGCCGACAATGCTGAGTCTATTAGGCATCGCACAGCCGGCTGAAATGACAGGAAAATCTTTAATTGTACGTTCCGAGGACAATTTAGGACTCGTTTGAACAAATAAAAGCTTCCGGTAGGTTCTGCCGAGGCAAAATTGATAATAGAGGAGAATGAAAACTATGCCATTTATTACACAAGTATACGCTCGTGAAGTATTAGACTCTCGCGGTAATCCAACAGTCGAGGTAGAAGTATTTACAGAATCAGGTGCATTCGGTCGTGCCATCGTACCATCAGGTGCATCAACAGGTGAATACGAAGCGGTAGAATTACGTGATGGCGACAAATCACGCTACCTAGGTAAAGGTGTGTTGAACGCAGTAGAAAACGTCAACACAATTATCGCTGAAGAGCTAGAAGGCAATTATTCTGTTCTTGACCAAGTAGTGATCGACAAAGCGTTGATCGAGCTTGATGGTACAGAAAACAAAGGGAAATTAGGCGCAAACGCTATCCTTGGCGTCTCAATGGCCGTAGCTCACGCAGCAGCTGACTACTTGGATGTACCTTTATATCAATACCTTGGCGGCTTCAATGCGAAGCAGTTACCAGTACCGATGATGAACATCTTAAATGGCGGTGCTCATGCTGATAACAACGTGGACATTCAGGAATTCATGGTTATGCCTGTTGGAGCAGAAAACTTCCGTCATGCATTACGTATCGGTGCTGAAATCTTCCACCACCTAAAAGCTGTATTAAAAGAAAAAGGCTACAACACAGCAGTAGGTGACGAAGGCGGTTTCGCACCAAACCTTGGCTCAAATGAAGAAGCAATTACGGTAATTCTTGAAGCAATCGAAAAAGCGGGCTACAAAGCAGGCGAAGAAGTTCGTATTGCACTTGACGTGGCATCTTCTGAGCTTTACAACAAAGAAACAGGCAAATACCATCTGGACGGAGAAGGTGTTGTAAAAACATCTGAAGAAATGGTTGATTGGTACGAGGAATTAACTTCTAAATACCCGATCATCTCTATTGAAGACGGCTTGGATGAAAACGACTGGGCAGGCCACAAATTGCTGACTGACCGTATCGGCGGCCGTGTACAATTAGTAGGGGATGACCTATTCGTAACAAACACAGCGAAATTATCCCGAGGTATCGAAGAAGGCGTTGGCAACTCGATCCTGATCAAAGTAAACCAAATCGGTACGCTGACAGAAACATTCGAAGCAATCGAAATGGCAAAACGTGCAGGCTACACAGCAGTGATCTCTCACCGTTCAGGTGAATCAGAAGATAACACAATCGCTGATATCGCGGTAGCAACAAACGCCGGCCAAATCAAAACAGGTGCACCGTCACGTACTGACCGCGTAGCGAAGTACAATCAACTACTTCGCATCGAAGATCAATTAGGCGCGACTTCTCAATACCTTGGATTAAAATCGTTCTACAACGTAAAATAATAACGGCAAAAAGGGCTCCTTCGAATCAGAAGGGGCCTTTTTTATTGGGCAGACAGTTTTGCTGAGGGGAATGGATAACGTGCTGCTGGTAATAGACATTTTTTGTTCTATATTAGACAAAATGCTTTTGTTATTAGACACATTTGCTCCGTTAATAGACAAAATTCCCTTGTTACTAGACAATCCAGCTTTATTAATAGACAATCCTCTTGCTAATGGACAAATCTGCTCTATTAATAGACAATTTCTTCTCGATAATAGACAAAGTCCTGTTGTTAATAGACAATCCAGGGTTATTAATAAACAAAATCCCTTTATTATTAGACAATACGCCGCAAATCAATGATGAACTTCTTCCTTACTCCTTCCTACAGTCTTCGGGAATAATATAAACTCTGCCGCGCTTGTCTCCAACTTTTTCAAAGCCAAGCCTTGAGAGAATTTTCGAGGCGACCTGTATGGAGTCGATGCCTGTAAAGTCCCGAAATTCCTTGTTCGTAATCCGCTCACTTACTAATAATCGGTAATCTTCTAAAGCGTGGAGCAATGCTTTTTTATCTCGCTTGTTGCATGCGCTGCAATGCCAGTTTCCAGCGGTATAGTGCATAGCGGCCTGAAAATCGCAGCTCGGGCATAACACACCCTTCTTTAACCGGTCCAATGCAACGCGGCGTTTGGGAGTCGTCCGCTGGATAGCACCTAGCAATTGTTCGCCTGCTTTTTCAAGCGCCGGCTCTGTCAGCCGTGCTTCGGGGTATTTTGCAAATAATTGATGAAGAGACCGCCGCAGCCCGCTTACATGAAAAATAGGGAGCCCCTGTAAAGAGCTATCGAGCATGGCATTTTGATTGGTGATAATGACTGCATATTCTACGGGCAGGTTAGTACCCCATGAACAAAGCATATCTTCCAGCAATAGTTTATGACGGTATGCCTGTTCAAAAGGATCGGAAAAGTTTTCTTTCGTTCCATTCTGCCGAATTCGTCCGAACTCATGGTGGCCAGGTTTATAAAACAGCTGGCCCGTTATGTGTTTGATTTCTAAGATGAGTAAAAAATGAAGAGTAAAAACGACGCTATCAATTTGATGAGGAAAGCCTTGAGGATTCAAAAGTTCCAAATTATGAAGAAGGTAATGCTTATGAGGAATCGTGAAATCTGCAAATTCACGGTCTGAACGCTGTTCGCCGTAAAAGCCGGCTTCCAGGTTAGCGAGTCGGGCATGATAGTCAAGTAATTCCTCGTCAGTGCGATGCATTCGGCGAACGAGTGCACGGGTTTAACGCAATTGATGAGGCTTTGTTCTTTCGAGTAATAACATAATCCACCTCCTGCTTCTATGTTATTGCCATAATATTGGAATTTCAAGTCCTTATAAAAAGCGGCCGCAAACGCAGCCGCTTCAGCCTGTTGCCAAACGCTCTCATTCATCGTTGCTTGTCTCGCTCGTCCTCTCATGAACTTAGGTTCTA
>JAPSKP010000083.1 GCA_031181585.1 Lysinibacillus sp. | reverse complement strand
ACAATTGATACGTGGATTATTTGGAAGCTGACGGATGGTGCGGTGCATGTAACAGATTATTCGAATGCATCGAGAACATTAATGTACAACATCTATGAACTGAAATGGGATGAAGAACTGCTTGAGATTTTGGGTGTTCCGTCCTCTATGCTTCCGGAAGTCCGGCCGTCTTCGGAAGTCTACGGAGCGGTAGTAGGCAAACATTTCTTCGGTCATTCTGTACCGATTGCCGGTATAGCAGGAGACCAGCAAGCGGCGCTTTTTGGCCAAGCTTGTTTTGAAAAGGGAATGGCCAAAAACACATACGGAACCGGCTGCTTCATGCTGCTTAACACAGGGGAAGAAGCAGTGAAGTCTGAACATGGGCTGCTTACGACCATCGCCTGGGGAATCGACGGCAAAGTACATTACGCACTTGAAGGAAGTATCTTTGTCGCAGGCTCAGCCATCCAATGGCTGCGGGATGGGCTAAGAATGTTCCGGAAATCGAGTGATAGCGAGGATTATGCTAAACGCGTAAAGGATACAGACGGTGTCTATGTTGTGCCAGCCTTTGTAGGACTCGGAACACCATACTGGGATAGCGATGTCCGCGGCGCGGTATTTGGATTGACAAGAGGAACGAGCAAGGAGCATTTCATCCGGGCCACATTAGAATCTCTTGCTTATCAAACGCGTGATGTATTTGCGGCAATGGCATCTGACTCTGGTATTGATACAAAAACACTCCGAGTCGACGGCGGAGCTGTGTCGAATGATTTTCTCATGCAGTTTCAGGCGGATATTCTCAATGTGCCTGTCGAACGCTCGACCGTTAATGAAACGACAGCTCTCGGGGCTGCGTACCTTGCAGGTCTTGCAGTCGGCTTTTGGAAAAACAAAGATGCTGTACAAGAAAATTGGCAGCTTAACCAAAAATTCGAACCTAAAATGGATGAAGAACAGCGAGAGACATTATTCGCTGGTTGGCATAAAGCCGTAAAAGCTGCACAAGCTTTTAAATAATCTATCGGTCTCTATTCTTTTTAGAATAGAGACTTTTTACTTTGGGTAAAAGAAAAAGAAAGGGGATGAGCAGTATGGAGGCACATGAATACTTTCTTTTCTATGAAAAGGAAATAATTGACGATATAAAACATCTTGTCATGGCTGAATCACCTTCTCTTCAGAAGGAGCTGGCTGACCAGTGCAAGGACGTCCTGCAAGGGTTATTTAAAACGTATTTTGGCAAAAAAGCGCAGGAAATGGTGATGACAGAGGTGGGAAATCACTTAAAGTTCACATATGGACAGGCAGCTGAACAAGTGCTGCTTGTTGGCCACTATGACACAGTGTGGGAGCCGGGTGCCATAACTTACCGGGAAGTTTCAGATAAAATTTATGGACCTGGTATTTTAGACATGAAGGCAAGCTTGATTAGTGCCATCTGGTTTTTAAAGTACGTAGACGAATACGATATACCGTTAAAGAAAAAAGTTGTACTTTTTATTAATAGTGATGAGGAAATCGGCAGTACAACATCGCGTTCCTTTCTTGAGGCAGAGGCAGCAAAAAGTGCAGCAGCTTTTATTTTAGAACCCCCTGTTGCAGGAACAGGGGATTTAAAGACAGCACGAAAAGGGACATCGAAATATTTACTCACACTTCAGGGACATTCGGCACATGCCGGAAATAACCCGCAGGAAGGCGTAAGCGCTATTAAAGAGGCGGCGAAGCAAATTTTAGATATTGAAGCCTTGACCAATTATGACAAAGGAACAACACTCAATGTAGGGATGGTTCAAGGGGGAGGCAAATTAAATGTCATACCTAATGAGGCACATTTAGGTGTGGATGTACGTGCTGCAACGAAGGAAGAACAGCGTAAGATCGATCATTATTTTGAAGAAATAGAGCCGCATGACGAAAGAATGAAAATGGAAGTCAAGGGTGGTATTAATAGACCGCCTATGGAACGAACACATCAAACAGCTGAATTGTTTGAGATAGCTAAAGAGGAAGCTGAGGAACTGGGATTGGACCTCCGAGAGGCGAAAGTAGGAGGCGGAAGCGACGGAAATTTCACAGCACCACTTGTCCGTACGTTAGATGGGCTAGGTCTTGTAGGCGATGGCATACATGCCGAACATGAACATATCAAAAAAGAGCATATCGCCGAGCGATTTGCTCTATTAACGAAGACTGTGCTGGAAGTTATAGAGGAATGCTAACGATCGGCAAGGAAAGGGGTTTCTAGAAAGCCTTGGTTGCTGGACAGTTCTTTCTCATACTAAATTAAATATACGTGAAATATGATTTTTATGGTAGTTTCATTCAAAGGAACATTACCCTCATTGTCAAGGGCATCTCAAAATGACTATTAAAACTTTTTTCTTTGCTTTTTTTGCGGCAATTTAATCTTCTCATCTATCCGTTCTAAATAGAAGAAATTTGAAAAATACTGTATACCACGAGACTGGTTAAGTGCCTCCTTTTTTTGAAGTTCAAACTCAGTCATATTGCCCTTTTTGTAATGGAGAGTAGCTGCAATCATAGAAGACATCCATGGTTTTTGCAGAAGGAAGTTTTTAGATTTATCATTTCCTTGTGAAGCCTCAATAAGTGCCAGGTGATAGTTGCGCATTAATTCATTAGGAATCTGAGAAGCGAAATCCTTTGCCGTGTTATAGTCATGCTCAAGCAAGGCCTTGTGAGACCGGTACATACCTTGTACAAGGGGGGACCGATAGGCGGCCAGCACTAAGTCAATTGCCTGCAACTGAACTTGAGCTGATCCGCTTTTTAAAGAATAGGTATAGTGATAGAGCGGATTTTTTAGAGAGGACTGTAAAAAATGTTCGATCCGATCTACGTTTCGGCTCCTATACAATACATGTAGAACATAGAAAGTACGGGCAAGTGAAATACTGATTACCGAGAGGGTGAACAACCAAAATGGCAGCTTGAAGAATACGGTTATTATGCAGGCTATAATGGCATATAGCAGCAAGCCGAATGTAAAGCTCATATAAACACCTCCAATTATTTCCCCTTTATAGGATATTAGCTAATGATTCATAAATTTCTCATACTTGTCTAATAGGAAGGGTTTTTGCTAAAATGAGACGTTATTCGTAAGAAAAGTTTATGGTAGCGGTGTACCACAACAGAAAATATGCTATCATAAACAGTAATGTGAACAAGAAGGAGATTTAATGTATGAAACGACATGATGCGCGCGCTAAGGCGCTGCAAGTATTGTTTCAATTAGACAGCACCGAGCTTCCGATTGAGGAAGCAATCGAACATGTTCTTGAAGAGCAAAAAACAGATGCCTTTTTAGAACAGCTTGTACGCGGGACAATTGAACATAAAGAGAGAATCGACGCAGCGCTGGAAGAAAAGCTGGAAAACTGGACACTTAACCGTCTACCAAAAATTGAAAGAACTGTTTTACGCCTATCCGTTTACGAACTTTTATACATGCAGGATGCGCCTCAGCGAGTAGTACTGAACGAAGCGATTGAGCTTAGTAAAGTGTACGGGGATGAAAAATCAAGCAAGTTTGTAAACGGTGTGCTTTCTAAATTTACACAATAAAAAGATTCGGTGAACATTGGAAGGAGTAACAACATGTCAAGTGCAATCATTAATGGTAAAGAAATTGGTCAAGAAATTCGTAAGTCAGTAGAAAAACGTGTGGATGAGCTGAAAGAGCAAGGCATTACGCCAGGGCTTGCAGTAATTCTCGTAGGAGAAAACCCGGCGAGCAAGACATACGTTGCGAACAAACAAAAGTCCTGTGAAGCGATTGGTATGTTTTCTGAGTTAATTAAACTGCCGGGAGATGCAACACAAGAGGCTTTGCTAGATCAAATTCGAAATTTAAATGAACGTGAAGATATTCACGGTATCCTTGTACAACTTCCTCTGCCAAAGCATATTGATGAGGAAGCAGTCATTGCAACGATTTCTCCAGAAAAAGATGTGGATGGCTTTTCCCCAGTAAGTGTAGGGAAAATGATGTTAGGACAGGATACGTACTTGCCATGTACTCCATTCGGTGTCATGAAGCTTTTAGAACATTCAGGTATTGAAATAGCTGGAAAACATGCTGTGATTGTAGGGCGCAGCCACATTGTCGGCAAGCCGATGGGACAGCTTCTTCTTCAAAAGGATGCAACGGTAACATATACGCATTCTAAAACACCTAATCTGCCTTCTTTCACGAAACAGGCCGATATTTTAATCGCTGCAGTGGGACGTGCTAAGTTTATTACAAAAGAACATATTAAACCGGGTGCTGTTGTAATTGATGTAGGGATCAACCGAGATGAGAACAACAAATTATGCGGCGACGTAGATTTTGTAGATGTGGATGATGTAGCATCCCACATTACTCCTGTTCCAGGCGGTGTTGGTCCAATGACGATTACTATGCTGCTCGAAAACACAGTGCAAGCTGCTGAAAAGAAGTTAGGACGGGACAAAGCAGTTAAAAACATGTAAAATAGGTGAAGTATTGATAAGGGTGTCTAAATGCCAAACAGACACCTTTTTCTTTTGGTGTAGAAGCGGCATATCATCTTGCCTAGCATGCATTGAATGAATAATGATCCATCTTTTCATATTATGGGCTGCACCTATCTAACCAAAATTAGCAAATACATAAAAGTAAAGGGGGCGCAAGCATGTCGTCTTCATACTTGAGCGTAAAAGCGCTGACAAAATATATTAAGCGGAAATTTGAAGCCGACCCACACCTTCGCGAAGTATATGTGAAAGGGGAATTGTCGAATGTAAAGATACATACATCCGGACACATCTATTTTACATTGAAGGACGACGGCGCACGTATTAATGCAACTATGTTCCGAGGACAGGCGGCAAAGCTATCGTTCCGTCCCGAAGAGGGTATGCAGGTGTTCATCCGAGGAGATGTCAACGTATATGAAGTGGGCGGTACGTATCAATTATATGCACAGACGATGGAGCCGGACGGTATCGGCGGCTTATTTGTCGCATTCAATCAATTAAAGGAACGCTTACAGAAAGAAGGACTCTTTAATCCGAATTTTAAGCAGCCAATTCCATTATATCCTCAAACAATCGGTGTTTTGACTGCAACAACAGGGGCCGCTATCCGTGATATTTGTACAACGATTGGAAGACGTTATCCTCAGGCGGAAATCTGCATTTATCCAACACTCGTCCAAGGGGCAAGTGCGGCGGCAGATATTGTAAAGAACATTCAATTGGCAAACAAACAGGCAATGTGTGATGTACTGATTGTAGGCCGTGGGGGCGGTTCGATAGAAGATTTATGGGCTTTTAATGAGGAAATTGTCGCCCGTGCAATCTTTGAAAGCCGGATTCCCATCATTAGCGCAGTTGGCCATGAAACAGATACGACTATTGCAGATTTTGTAGCGGATTTACGGGCACCGACGCCTACAGCAGCAGCGGAAATTGCGGTACCGAATCGCCAGGAACTGTATCAACGTGTTCTGAAAGGGCAATCACATATGCATCAGATGATGACCGCAAGACTTCATTTCGAGCGAACGCGTCTGACAAAGCTGCAGAATGCATACCCGCTTGCTATGCCTGAGCGCCTTTATCGGCCGTTTACGGAAAAGCTTGCGCAAATGGATACACAGCTGCAGAATGCTACATCGCTTTATTTTATGAAACAGCGGAATGCCCTAGAACGTATGCAGACTCATCTCCGAATGCAGTCTCCACAGCAGCAAGTGACCTATGCAAAGCGGCAATTGGACAGTATAACCCAACAGCTTACTCGGTCAGTTTTTGCAAATATTCAGCAAAATAGACGGCAGTTCGATGGCGTAATCCGTACGCTTGGTGCATTAAATCCATTAGCTATTATGCATAAAGGATTTAATGTTTCCTATAAAGACGGAAAGGTAGTCAAGTCAGTGGATCAACTGTCTCCTGAGGATTTGGTTGAAGTTGCTTTCCATGATGGAACGGCAAAGGCTAAAATACTTGAAGTAGAGAAGAAGGGGGAAGTGTGATGTCACAGCAATCATTTGCAGCGGCGATGACAGATTTGGAAGAGGTCGTCCGTAAACTAGAGCAAGGGGATGTACCTCTTGAAGAGGCAATTGATTTATATAAAAAAGGCATGGAGCTCTCGCAGTTTTGCCATGAGAAGCTTACGAATGCAGAGCAGCAACTTATTTCAATAGTAGGTGAAGATGGTTCTAAACAGCCGTTTTCATCAAATATGGGTGAGGGATAAACATGAGTGGACGCTTACAGGATTTTATGAACAAGCATATACCGAATATTGAATCGCATATGTACGGACTAGTGAAGGATGTGTCTGGTCCACAGACTTTAAAGGATTCCATGCTTTATTCGCTTGAAGCTGGAGGAAAGCGCATACGTCCATTATTTGTGACGGCTGTCTGTGAAATGTTCGATCAGCCGAAGCAGGCGATGTATACAGTAGGAGCAACGATTGAAATTATCCATACTTATTCATTGATGCATGACGATTTGCCATGTATGGATGATGATGACCTGCGCCGCGGAAAACCAACGAATCACAAAATATTCGGAGAAGCTTTGGCTGTATTAGCTGGAGATGCGCTGAACTCACTTAGCTTTGGCATCCTTGCACGAATGGAAGAGGTGCCATCTGAACAGCGCCTAGAACTGATTCGGATGCTAAGTGAAGGAGCGGGAGCAGAGGGAATGGTTGGCGGCCAAGTACTTGATATGGAAGGAGAAAAGCGCAAGCTGAACCTAGAAGAGCTCGAAAACGTCCATATTAATAAGACGGGTGCCCTTCTTCGATTCAGTATCGAGTCAGGGGCAGTATTATCCGGTGCAACAAAGGAAGACCGTGAGGCATTGGTGGAATATGCACATCATATTGGTCTTGCATTCCAAATACAGGACGATATTTTAGACATCGAGGGAACGAGCGAGCAGTTAGGTAAAACTGCCGGCAAGGATATTGCCAGCGATAAGAGTACGTACCCAGCGTTGTTGACGTTAGAGGGAGCGAAAAACAAGCTGGACGAGCATTATAAAGCGGCTGTTGGCGCTCTAGAGCGTCTATCGGTGGATGCTGCGCTGCTGCATGAATTTGCTACGTATATTGTCCGTCGAAGCAAGTAAGAAGTGTAACGTTTTATTCTCACGTTTAACACTGTTATAATAGTGAGTATCGCAAACACGGTGAATAAATAGATGAAAAGGTGTGTGTAGAGATGGATTTAAACAAAATTTCTAGTCCATCCTTTTTAAAGGGCTTGAACAACAAACAATTAGAGGCACTAGCAAAGGAGATCCGTGCATTTCTAATTGAAAAATGTTCTGTCACTGGAGGTCACATCGGTCCGAATTTAGGTGTAGTAGAGCTAACGATCGCTTTGCATAAAGCGTTTAATAGTCCAACGGATAAACTTTTATGGGATGTAGGGCACCAAGCCTATGTGCATAAAATTTTAACAGGGCGGGCAAGCCAGTTTGATACATTGCGCCAATTTAAAGGATTGTGTGGATTCCCGAAACTTGTTGAAAGTGAACACGACGAGTGGGAAACAGGGCATAGTTCAACTTCATTGTCTGCTGCAATGGGGATGGCTGCGGCACGGGATATCCGCAAAGGAAAAAACTTTGTTATCCCAATTATCGGGGACGGTGCATTAACAGGTGGTATGGCGCTGGAGGCGTTGAACCATATTGGCCATGAAAAAACGAATATGATTGTTATTTTAAATGACAATGAAATGTCGATTGCCCCTAATGTTGGTGCACTACACGGCGTATTAGGCCGACTTCGTACAGCGAAGGAATATTCGAAAGCAAAAGAAGAGCTTGAGCGTTTGATGCTAAAAATTCCTGTAGTTGGGGATAAATTGGCGACGACGGCAGAGCGTGTAAAAGACAGCTTAAAATATCTTGTCGTATCAGGCGTATTTTTTGAAGAGATGGGCTTTAAATATCTTGGACCAATTGATGGCCATGATTTTGAAGCGCTGGAAGATACATTAGAATATGCGAAAAAAGTAAAAGGCCCAGTACTTGTCCACGTGATCACGAAAAAAGGTAAGGGGTACAAACCTGCTGAAGAGGATACAGTAGGTACTTGGCATGGTACCGGTCCATACAAAATGGAAAATGGTGAATTCGTCAAATCGGCTGTTAAAGGGCCAGCTTGGAGTAGTCTTGTGGCTGAATCTGTAAGGAAGTGTATGAAGGATGATGAACGTATTGTTGCCATCACACCTGCCATGCCTGTAGGATCAAAGCTAGAAGGTATCCAAAAGGACTATCCAGAGCGGTTCTTTGACGTTGGGATTGCTGAACAGCATGCTGCGACGATGGCAGCAGGTCTTGCAACACAACAAATGAAACCATTCCTGGCTATCTATTCAACATTCCTGCAGCGAGCATATGACCAAGTACTTCACGATATCGCTCGCCCAAATCTGAATGTCTTCATCGGGATCGACCGAGCAGGATTAGTGGGAGCAGATGGTGAAACACACCAAGGCGTATTCGATATTTCGTTCCTTCGACATATTCCAAATATTGTACTGATGATGCCAAAGGATGAAAACGAAGGCCAGCATATGGTAAAGACAGCACTTGAATACAATGACGGCCCAATTGCAATGCGATATCCGCGCGGCAATGGGGTAGGTGTAGAAATGGATGCAGAAATGAAGGCGTTGCCAATTGGTTCGTGGGATGTGCTTCGGGAAGGAAAGGATGCAACAATTCTAACATTCGGTACTACCATTCCGATGGCAATGGAAGCTGCTGAACTGCTGGCTGAACAAGGTGTCGATGTAAAGGTTGTCAATGCCCGTTTCATAAAACCATTAGATGAAGAGATGCTGCACGGCTTAATGAAGAAGGGTGCGCCAATTCTGACAATTGAGGAGGCTGTCCTGCAGGGAGGCTTCGGAAGCGCGGTTCTAGAATTTGCTGCGGATCATCACTACAAAACAGATATTGACCGGATCGGAATCCCGGATGAATTCATTGAACATGGAAATGTAGACCAGCTTCTTGCCGAAATCAATGTGACAACGGAAGAGACGGTCAAACGAATAAAAGCTTTACTACAAAAGCAGGTAGAAACAGTATGACAAAACAACCAAAAGAACGTGTAGACGTTCTATTAGTGGAGCGCGGGCTATGTGAAACGCGGGAAAAAGCAAAGCGCTCCATTATGGCAGGGCTCGTTTATACAAATGAAATGCGCATCGATAAGGCGGGGGAAAAGATTGCCATCGATGCACCGCTTCAAGTAAAGGGCTCTGATTTAAAATACGTAAGCCGCGGCGGTCTGAAGCTGGAAAAAGCATTACAGATCTTTGATATGAATGTCGAAGGGAAGCTAATGCTCGATATTGGCTCTTCAACTGGCGGTTTTACAGATTGTGCTCTGCAAAATGGAGCGCGTCATTGTTACGCACTCGATGTCGGCTCTAATCAATTAGCATGGAAGATTCGTTCCGATGATCGTGTAACAGTAATGGAAAAAACGAATTTTCGTTATACAAAACCGGAAGACTTAAGGGAAGGTCTTCCGGATTTTGCAACAATTGATGTTTCCTTCATATCACTTTCACTTATCTTGCCAGTGTTAAAGACTGTATTGATGCCGGGCGGAGATGTAATGGCACTTGTTAAGCCGCAGTTTGAAGCAGGTAAAGAGAATGTTGGAAAAAAAGGGATTGTACGCGATTCAAAAGTCCATTTAGCAGTACTTGAGCAAACGGCTGAAATGGCAACAGAGGTCGGTTTTGTCGTAGTAGATGCCTCTTTTTCACCGATTACCGGCGGAGAGGGGAATATCGAATTTCTCTTTCACTTAAAAAACCCAAAAGATGGCGAAGAGCTTGTACCGTTCACTGATTTTGCAAGTATTGTGACAGAAGCGCATGCACAATTAAAACAATAGCTTTTTGAAAATCACTAAATATCTTATCAATCGGATAAGAGAGATACAGTAATAAATTAATCGGGTCAAAACATTTGTTTTAAGATCAAGGTATTTATAAAACAAAAGAATAGAAATAAGGAAAAGGTAAAATCTTATACGTAAGGTTTTGCCTTTTTTTATTTTTAAAAACGTGGAATTATTGAAATGAAAGGATTTAGAGCTTCATTTCCAATTTTTCTTGTATTTCTTTTATGCAGATGTTAGTGTAAAAATACAATCAAACTTTTTATGAGGTGAATATATGAATAAAGGTCAACGTCATATTCGTATTCGTGATATTATTACAAATAACGAGATAGAAACACAGGATGATTTGGTCGAACATTTAAAAATAGCAGGTTATAATGTCACACAGGCGACTGTTTCGCGGGATATTAAAGAGTTACATTTAGTGAAAGTACCTCTTCAGGACGGACGTTATAAATACAGTCTGCCAGCTGACCAGCGATTTAACCCGATACAAAAGCTGCATCGGGCGCTAGCAGATGCATTTGTATCCATAGATGGGGCTTCGCATTTTTTGGTGATGAAGGCGCTGCCGGGAAATGCAAATGCGATTGCCGCACTGCTTGACCATTTAGAGTGGAACGAAATTTTAGGAACAATATCAGGCGATGATACGGTTCTTATTATTTGCCGTACTGAAAATGATAGAGAAGATATTAAAAATCGATTATTAGATATGCTTTAATTCGAGGTGGAGATTATTGTTAAGAGAGCTGAGTATTCGAAACTTTGCCATTATAGATGACTTAACTGTCAGCTTCTCAGATGGTTTAACAGTATTAACAGGAGAAACAGGTGCAGGGAAATCCATTATTATCGATGCAGTTCACTTGCTGGCCGGCGGACGTGGATCGCTGGAGTTTATCCGTCATGGTGCAAGAAAGGCTGAACTGGGCGGCTTGTTTCAAATTGCCAATGATAACCATCCGATTTATGCAAAGCTAGAGGAAGCTGGACTTGAAGCGGAAGAAGGAAGCATTATCCTTCGTCGTGATTTGAATGATAATGGAAAAAGTGTCTGCCGTATCAACGGTAAGCTTGTTCCACTATCCGTATTACGAGATATTGGCGGCAGCCTTATAGATATTCATGGACAACATGAAAATCAGGAGTTAATGGATGAAAAGCAGCATATTCACCTCCTTGATTATTTTGCCTATGAAGAGCTGAAAGATATGCGGGAAGAATATAGTGAGCTCTATGATTCATATCGTGAACTCAAAAGAGAAGTACAAGCCCTCAATCTAGATGAGCAGCGTACAGCACAGCGTATTGATCTTTATCAATTTCAGATTAATGAATTGGAAGAAGCCGCACTGCAGGTGGATGAAGAAGAACGTCTGAATGAAGAACGCCGTCGCCTCATGAATTTTCATAAAATTTTTGAACGGGCCAATGTAGCATATGAGGCCATTTCTGGAGAGTCAAAAGGGCTGGATTATATCGGAAATGCAATGAATGCTTTGGAAGATATTGATACTCTTGATGCTAATTTTAAAGAGACCTCTGAAGCTGTTGCTTCAAGCTTTTATGCTTTGCAAGATGCAGCTTTCCAAATTAAGAATGTGCTGGATGATTTAGAGTTTGATCCTGAACGAATGAATGAAGTAGAACAGCGTTTGGCACAATATCAAGCAATGAAGCGCAAATATGGAACGACTGTAGAAGAAATATTGACGTATCAGGCAAAAATTGAAGAAGAGCTGATGCAGCTTATCAATCGGGATGAAACAATCCAGCAGAGCGAAAAGCGGTTACGTGAAATGGAAGAGCAGCTGAATGTTCTGGCTGAAAAGTTATCATCTATTCGAGAAGAAAATGCCCAAAAGCTGAGCGATGCTATTATGAACGAACTGCGTGTTCTTCATATGGAAAAGGCGAAATTTATTGTGAAATTTGAGACATTGGAACATTTTGACGCAAACGGAAAAGATGATGTGGCTTTTTATATTTCAACGAACGTTGGCGAACCGCCAAAATCTCTACCGAAAATTGCATCAGGTGGAGAGCTTTCTCGAATTATGCTGGCGTTAAAAACGATTTTTTCTTCTTCGACAGGAATTACCTCCATTATTTTTGATGAAGTGGATACAGGAGTAAGCGGCAGGGTCGCACAGGCGATTGCTGAAAAAATTTCGGATATCTCAGCAAATTCGCAGGTTTTATGTATTTCGCACCTTCCACAAGTTGCGGCAATGGCAGATCAGCACTATTATATAAAAAAACAGGTGGAGGATGACCGTACCTTTACAACCGTAACGGAAATCAAAAACGATGAGCGTATTGAAGAGGTAAGTCGCATGATGAGTGGGTCAGAAATTACTGACTTAACGCTGCAGCACGCTTCTGAGCTGATTGAAATGGCTAGACAACGCAAAATGGAAATGAAATGAGTAATTAAGGATGTGTCTTCGGACACGTCCTTTTTTTTCCGTTCATAAACAAGTAAAAGTGCAACATCATAAAGAAAAAAGGAGGTGGAGTATGAAGAAGAAGCTCATCCATTATGTAGTACTTATTTGGCTAATGGTTTTCACGTTTGCTATTCCTATCGAAGCAAAAAAACTCATTCCCATGGGAAACACCATCAGTGTTCAATTAGAAATGCCTCATTATTATGTCTTGAATGACGTTCTGTTGGACAGCGGTG
This sequence comes from Lysinibacillus sp., assembly GCA_031181585.1. Classification (GTDB taxonomy): domain Bacteria; phylum Bacillota; class Bacilli; order Bacillales_A; family Planococcaceae; genus Lysinibacillus_B. Next base: position 2,179 of record JAPSKP010000083.1, on the reverse strand, counting down.
AATGGCTCCGTAAAAGAGATCAAATACTGAAAATAGATGGCCAAGAAGTACGAGAGCTGTCAGAAGAAGATCCGCCGTCTAAGGACGCTGAAATGCTTGTCAAACGGGGTGGAAAAGAGCATACCATTCAGATCAGCGGTTCTGAACTGCAGCATTTGACGAGCTTCATCAAAAATGAAACAGATGGGATTGGTACGTTAACATATATAGACCCCGATGATATGGAATATGGGGCACTAGGCCACCAAATCATCGATCATTCGCTCGATATAAAGCCAAAAGTGATGAAAGGGTCACTGTATCTCGCTAACATCTCACAAATCAAAAAAAGCCGCCCTGGAGAGCCCGGTTATAAGATCTCTAGTAGTGAGCGGCATGAAGCTCAGGTAGGCAGCATTTTGGAAAATGAAGTGTACGGCATTTTTGGCAAATGGCAACAACCTCTAAAACAAAGTCTGTATCCCCCGCTAGAAATTATACATGGAAAAGAAATTAAAACAGGTCCAGCACAAATGGTTACTTCAATTGAAGGCGCTACCATTGAAAAATTTGATATTAATATCCACAAGGTGACAGGAGAGACATTTCAGTTTACTGTTACAGATGAACGTTTATTAGAGAAAACAGGTGGCATTATACAAGGAATGAGTGGCAGCCCTATCGTACAAAACGAACAATTTGTAGGAGCAGTTACCCATATGTTCGTTGAAGAACCGACAAAGGGAGCGGCCATCACTATTGTGGAAATGATAAAAAAATCTCCTGAATGATGATAAAATGACTACACTTTTAAGGAAAGTGTAGTCATTTTTTCATTTTTTTATTAAAATAATAGTAATGAAAATTCGACAAAATGAAAATTAGAGGTGTTGCTGTCGAAATACACGTTTTTTGTGTTACTACTTAATCATTTTAGACTTTTTAAAAGGTTTTTTTTATAAACTGTCGAAATAGCAGAAATGTGTCAGTAGGCATAAATTTCAGGGGAAATTGTAAATAGGGGGAAAAAGGATGGCAAAAATTAAAGTTGCAATAGCTGATGATAATCGTGACCTTGTAAAAATGATGGAAACGTTTTTTGATAATCATGAAGCGATTGAAGTAATTTTTACAGCTTCAAATGGTAAAGTATGTATTAAAATGTTAGAACAGTATCAGCCGGATGTTCTACTGCTGGATATCATTATGCCGCATCTTGACGGAATGGGCGTATTGGAGGCTATGTATAACGATGATCAATTAGCAGATATCCCTGTCATTATGTTGACTGCATTTGGGCAAGATGACGTAATGAAAATGGCGGCTAATTATGGCGCGTCTTACTTTATGCTAAAGCCATTCGAATTCGAGCAGCTGGTACAAAAGATCCTTCATGTAGCCGGAGCAAAAATGGACGTTCCAAAGCGGAAAAGTATCTTACAGCCTGTACAAAGTCAGAAGATGGATCAGCGGCAGCTTGATACGACAATTACAGCCATTATTAAAGAAATTGGAGTACCTGCTCATATTAAAGGATATTCTTATTTACGTGAAGCAATTCAGATGGTTTATTATGACATCGAATTATTAGGCTCAGTGACGAAAATTCTGTATCCTGAGATTGCAAAAAAATTTAGTACAACCCCTTCACGCGTAGAACGCGCTATCCGCCATGCGATTGAGGTGGCTTGGAATCGCGGCAGCTATGAAACGATTTCCGAAATGTTCGGCTACACAGTACATCATATGAAATCAAAGCCGACAAATAGTGAATTTATTGCCATGATTGCGGACAAGATCCGGATTGAGATGGTGGCGAGCTAATCATAGGTATGACAACATTTACAGCGTAGGTGTGAGCGGAGAATGACCGGTAAACTTATTATAGATAACTATTATATTACGAAGTTTATAGCGCCTTCTAGGACAGTTTTTAACGACTGTTTTGGGCGGCGTATTTTTTATGGCATTAAGTCCATTTTTAATCGCACTCGATCAACAATGCTCGATTACAGCGTAAGAGAAGCATTACTCTTATTTTGTGATTGACGTAAATATATATAAATTCATCGAATAAGGTAAAAGAACCGTTTTCCTGTTATAAGGAAAACGGTTCTAATACAGAGAAGCATTTTTATTTGCGAGTTTTGAAGATTGACACCGATTCATTTAATTCTTCAGCCAAGTTCGCCAAAGAATG
>JAPSKP010000082.1:10429-14968 GCA_031181585.1 Lysinibacillus sp. | reverse complement strand
CCATATTGTCAAATGTCAGCTGTACTGTGCGGGAACCGTGAAGCCCCATTTTGTGCTCATCTTTTCCGATAATTAACCCCGGTGTTCCCTTTTCAACGATGAATGCAGAGATACCGCGAGATCCAAGCTCTGGGTTAGTTGAAGCAAATACAATATACACATCTGCTTCGCCCCCATTTGTAATGAATACTTTCGAACCGTTGATGATATAGTTTTCACCATCTTTTACAGCCCGAGATTTCAGTGATCCAGCATCACTTCCGGCACCTGGTTCCGTCAAACAGAAGGCACCAAGATATTCACCACTTGCTAATTTCGGTACATACTTTTGCTTTTGCATATCGTTGCCGAAATACAGAATTGGATTTGTTCCTACCGATGTATGTACAGAAAGAATAACCCCCACTACTGCGCTCACTTTGGAAAGCTCGTTAATTGCGATGATGTAGGAAGTAAAGTCCATCTCCGAACCACCTAGACTTTCAGGTGCTGTCGTTCCCATCAGGCCGAGGCCGCCCATCTTCTTTAAGATTTCCCGTGGGAACTCTCCCTGCTCCATTCGTTCAACGAATGGCTCAATTTCTGTTTTGGCGAAATCCCGGACCATTTGGCGCATCATTTCTTGTTCTTCAGTGAATCGAAGTTCCATGTGAACGTCCCCCTATTCGTAAACGTAGAAGCCGCGCCCAGATTTTTTCCCCAGCCAGCCAGCTGCCACGTATTTACGTAATAACGGACACGGTCGGTATTTCGAATCACCAAGCCCTTCATGCAGAATTTCCATGATAGAAAGACAAGTGTCAAGACCAATAAAGTCGGCCAATGTTAAAGGCCCCATCGGATGATTCATACCAAGCTTCATGACATCATCAATTGCTTCCTTTGACGCTACCCCTTCGTATAATGCATAAATTGCTTCGTTAATCATCGGAAGAAGAATACGGTTAGATACGAAACCAGGGAAGTCATTCACCTCTACCGGCGTTTTACCAAGCTTGCGTGTCATTTCCTCCACTGATTGATAAACCTCATCAGCAGTAGCCAGCCCGCGGATAATCTCTACAAGCTTCATAACCGGTACCGGATTCATAAAGTGCATGCCAATGACCTGCTCCGGGCGCTCTGTTACAGCCGCAATCTCTGTGATTGGCAGGCTTGATGTGTTCGTTGCTAAAATAGCATGTTTCGGTGCAATCGTATCAAGCTGTTTGAAAATCGATTGCTTAATTTCCATGTTTTCAACAGCCGCTTCGATGACAAGATCCACATCTGCTGCATCTTGCAGGTCAAGCGACATTGTAATACGTCCGAGAATCCCCTGTTTCTCTTCTTCTGTTTTACGTCCCTTTTCTACATCGCGGGATAGGTTCTTCGTAATAACGCCAAGTCCGCGCTCAAAAAACTCCTGCTTGATATCATTTAACTTCACAGTGAATCCAGCCTGGGCACATACCTGGGCAATGCCCGAACCCATCTGACCTGCACCAATTACCATTACTGTTTGAATTGTCATTGTCCATCCCCCTGTTTTGCTACTTCAATCATGATGGCATCCCCTTGACCTCCACCAGAGCAAATCGCTGCGATACCGATACCGCCGCCGCGACGTTTCAATTCATAAGCAAGTGTCAATACAATACGGGCACCACTTGCCCCAATTGGATGACCTAGTGCAACCGCACCGCCATTTACATTCACCTTATTTTCATCAAGTCCTGCAATCTGATTGCTGACTAGTGCAACCGCTGCGAAAGCTTCATTGATCTCAATCAAATCAACTTCTTCTATCGTCTTGCCAGTTTTCTCTAGCAGTGCATTAATAACAAGGCCCGGTGTTTGCGGGAAATTTTTCGGTTCCACAGCAATTTCTGTATGCGCCAAAATTGTCGCGAGCGGCGTACGCCCTTCTGATTTTGCCCGTTCTTCGTTCATCAGAACGACAGCACATGCTCCGTCATTAACGCCCGGTGCATTGCCGGCAGTGATCGTCCCTTCCTTGCCAAAAGCAGGACGAAGATTTGCAAGCGTTTCCACAGTTGTGTCTGGCCGAACTGCTTCATCTGAACCGACAACAACTGGTTCGCCTTTCCGCTGCGGGATTTCTACAGAGACGATTTCCTCCGCAAATTTTTCTGCCGCCTGTACCGCTAGTCGATGGCTGCGTTCTGCCCATGTATCCTGATGCTCTCGTGAAACCTGAAACTCATCTGCAGTTGAATTACCGTAAGTACCCATATGCACATGCTTTGGATCAAACGAGCAGGAAAGCCCATCATACACCATGCCATCCACTATGCTTGCATCTCCCATGCGCAAACCGAAGCGGCCTTTTGGCAAATAATACGGTGCATTAGACATGGATTCCATTCCTCCAGCAATGATTACCTCTTCGTCCCCTAAACGAATGAGCTGATCGCCGAGTGTTATACTGCGCATGCCAGACGCACATACTTTGTTGATCGTTTCTGTTTTGACATTCCAAGGAATACCCGCCTTGCTTGCTGCCTGTCTAGAAGGAATCTGTCCCTGACCCGCCTGCAGTACTGTCCCGAAAATAACTTCCTGCACCTCTACAGGCTGAACACCTGACTTTTCCAATGCTGCCTTGATGGCAATACCGCCTAAATCACTTGCCTGCAGACTTGCCAGTGCACCGCCAAACTTACCGAATGGTGTACGAGCACCATCTAAAATAACTGTTCTATTCAATCAACAACACCCCTTTGTTTCGATTGATCTTCTGAAAAGATTTTCGCCGACTGAACGCTCGCTCAGTATTATTGCAAAAAAATAACAAAATCATTGTTATATAAAAAATATACTAAATAGTTAGAAGATTTTCAATTGGTTTTTGTATTTTTTAAATTTCATAATTTTTGATGCTTAAAATCTGGATATTTTTGCTATATTGATTGTATGACAATTTTAGGGGGATGGAAATGAAACGCATCGTTTCACTTTTAATTTGCTGCTTTGTTTTATGCAGCTTCGATATACCTGCCAGTGCAAAAACGGAAATCGGCTTCAATGAGCAGTGGCAGCGCACTTTTGACTATAGCCTGTATGCAGCGCTGCCTACATCTTTAGGAGATTTATTAGCTATTAGCTTTACAGCAGATGAGGATCAGTTATTATTTGATTTTTATAAGTTGAATCGAAAGAATGGAAAAATTATCAAAAAAAATTTGTTGAAAAGCGGAAATGTCTTTCCGTTCAAAGCAAAAGACGGACAGGCATATTTATTATTTTATGATGCCGCTGCAAAAAAACTGATACTATATGACGAAAACTTAACGATTCTTTGGTCTCTTGAAAAAGACTCATATTCTTCTTCTTTTGAAGAAATCGTTTATTGGGAAATCGTAGAGGAGCAATTCCTTTTTTATAATAACGAAAGCCTTGAGCCAATCCTTGGATTTACGAAAAGCGGCGAAGAGCTCTCCTTTCCTCCTGCAAAATATGAACGCCCGGTGCTGACACCATGTGCCGGGGAAGCTTTCTGTCCTGAGGCAGCTACAGTCGATATTCATATACAGGACAATACACGCAATATCGACCGGACAGTAACAGTAAAGCCAAACTTTCCAGCCAACCATATTGTGAACTTCGTTTCAGTTTTTGTTTATGAATGGGAGCGTTATATCAATATAGCATCCTATCAAAAAATCGATTTTACTAAACCCGACCGTTACATGATGTATATCAATTCAGTCGATCAGACAGATGAAACGAAGATGACTCACCGTTTTATTGAGTTTAATGCGCAGGGAGAAATCGTTAGAGAGATAGAATTTGCTCAAAATGAATTGGAGTATGACTTTTTCTCAACAGGAAACCGTTTTGCTTTCATCCATGACCAGCAGTACATGCTTCTGAACCTGGATACAATGCAGATGAATACTGTTCCTCTTGACAGTAAGGCAGCCTACTCATCAAGCTATGAATACCCTTCTTATTTGATGACAGATAAATCTTTTTATCTATTTCAAGAAGGGTATGGTCTAGGTCAAAAATTTGCACGGACCGAACAAAAGCAGGATTTGCTGACAATTTTAAAAGACTATGTACTTTTGCACAGCTTTGATCAACATACTCCCTCACTTGCCTACCATCCTGTAACAGGAGAACGTGTAGGGGAATTAAAGCAGGCAACTAATTTTATGGATGTACAAGAAACCGGAAACATTGTGGCTCACAGTCCTAACTTTGAGAAGTATTCTTACACACTGACGATGATCCAGCCGGAGCCTATGAAATCTTATGCCAAAAACAAATCCTGGACCATTTCATTCAACCAAGCAGTAGACCCGCGGTCCATTAATGATCATACAGTCTATGTTTTGGATGCAAAAGGAGAACATGTAGAGGGTGTAACATTTACAGTCGATCAGAAAAAGGTTTCCGTTCATGCACCTGCAAAAGGTTATTTATCTGGAGAATCTTATACACTTGTTATTACAAAGAAGATCAAAGCTGCTAATGGACGGCCTATGACGAGCGGACAGACAAAAAAATTTAAAATAAAATAAAATAAAATAA
>JAPSKP010000082.1:0-10329 GCA_031181585.1 Lysinibacillus sp. | reverse complement strand
TTCACCTTTTTCTATGGTACTGCTGATAGGAAGTGAAACTATACATTAAGAGCATAATCCCTCATTTATCATTTCTATAAAACACAAAAACGAAGTTGCTTGTGTTTAGCAACTTCGTTTTTACTAGGCTGAAATTAGATAGGTTTCAGTTGTTTTTTATGCATTTGGTTTATTTTCTGAAGAAATTTCCGTTACATCTAGCTCCGCTTGATTGAGTTCTGCTGATTCAATTCCTTCAGTAGTTGCAACTGCTTCTTCTGCTGCCTGGATTTCCGTAGAAGGTACTGATTCTTTATTCTCAGCCTTTACTTCTTTTACTGCCTGAATAGGAGAAAGCTCTTCTTCCGTTTCCTCCACTACTTCTTCCACAGGCTCTTCCTCTACCGGTGTTCCACTGCCGAACACAGCGCGCTCTAATAACTCGGCAATATCATACGTACCAATTTGATCCTCTACCTCTTTTGCCTTTGTACCATCCTGCAGCATTGTTAAGCAGTACGGACAGCCAGAGGAAATAACAGAGGCATCTGTTTTTAATGCCTGTTCTGTACGTGCTACATTCACGCGGTTACCTACGTGTTCTTCCATCCACATCAGACCGCCGCCGGCTCCGCAGCACATTGCATCCTGACGGTTTCGTTCCATTTCGACAAGTGTTACACCTGGAATACCTTTTAGGATTTCACGCGGCGGATCATATACATCATTGTAACGGCCAAGGTAGCATGAATCATGGAATACGATCGTTTCTTCAACACGATGATTCATCGTTAAGCGCCCTTGCTGAATTAGATCGTACAGCAACTCTGTATGGTGATATACTTCCCCATGCCAGCCAAAATCGCCATATTCATTTTTGAAGATGTTATACGCATGTGGATCGATTGTCACAATTTTCGTCACGTCATTTTTTTCAAATTCATCAATGTTAGCTGTCGCCAGCTCCTGGAATAAGAACTCATTTCCTAAACGGCGAGGTGTATCACCAGAGTTTTTCTCTTTGTTACCTAAAATCGCAAATTTTACACCTGCTTCGTTTAGTAGACGGGCAAATGACAGGGCAATTTTCTGTGAGCGATTATCAAATGATCCCATCGAACCAACCCAGAATAAGTACTCGAAGCCTTCACCAGATTTCTTCGCTTCTTTCACTGTTGGAATATTGATAGATGGGTCAATGTCGCGCCAATTTTCCTTCTCTTTGCGATTAAGTCCCCAAGGATTTCCTTGGCGTTCGATGTTTGTCATTGCACGCTGTGCATCCGGATTTACTTTTCCTTCTGTCATCGTTAAATAACGACGAAGGTCAATAATTTTGTCTACGTGCTCGTTCATCACCGGACATTGGTCTTCACAGTTACGGCAAGTCGTACAAGCCCAAATTTCTTCTTCCGTAATGACATCTCCAATTAAGGAGGGGCTATAAATGTCTTCAATAACCGCACCTTCAGCGCCTGCAGCCATTGCCAGCTGGTTGCCCTTTGTGTTGTTGAAAAATTGGAACGGCACCCAAGGCTTTTGCTTTGTCACGACGGCGCCAGTAAATGTTAAATGATCACGCATTTTCACAAGTAAATCCATTGGTGAAAGCATTTTCCCTGTTCCTGTTGCAGGACACATATTCGTACAGCGTCCGCACTCTACACAAGCATACAAATCAAGCAGCTGCTTTTGCGTAAAGTCTTGAATTTTACCAACTCCAAGTGCCGGCATATCATCCTCGTCCTCTGCTTCTTCAAGCGCTGCGAAGTCAACCGGCTTAAGCGTACCACGGCGATCCAAGCGGTTTACCCCAACATTGACGATACTTGTAATCAAGTGGAAGTGCTTTCCTTGCGGGATATAAACAAGGAATGTTAATAAAATTAATAAATGCACCCACCACATCATATAGAAAATGACAGCTGCTGCTGTTGGCGGCAGGAAGCCAAAGATAGCGGCGATGCTAGATGCAACAGGCTCATAGCCATTGAAGCTGTGATCATGCCAAATTAAACTCATTCCGTTGCCTATAAGTGTAGATGTCATTAATCCGCCAATAAAAATTAATACGAGTCCATTTTTCCATCCACGCTTTAACCGTGCAAGTTTTTCTACATAACGGCGGTAGAATGCACCGATTACTGCTACTAAAATGACAACAGCCACAATCTCCTGGAAGAAAGTGAAGAAGCCATACAATCCGCCAAGCGGCAGATGAGAGCCTGGTGCTAACCCCTTCCAAATTAAATCAATAGCACCGAACTGGACCATTAAGAAACCATAGAAGAAGAAGACATGAATCAAGCCCATCTTTTTATCTTTTAATAGTTTCGATTGCCCAAATACTTTTTCTATTAAATCACCGATACGTTCCCCTAGCTTTGTATCAAAATCTTCTTTTCTCCCCAACTGAATGAACTGATAGCGCGTTTTTAATAGATATGCGAATAAGCCTAATGCATATAAAATAACAGCGATAGTAGCTACCCAGTTAACAATTAATAGTGCATTCACTACATGCTCCCCCTTTTTGTAAGCAAGACATTCAGCAGCTTCCCCTTCCTTTCACTGCCCAACGTCTACACGCTTACTACGTAAAGTTATATTTCCATATTAATACTGTTAGCCTTATTGTAATAATGAATGAGCATTCAGTCAACAGTTTTCCTGTTAAACGTCAGAAAATTTCGCATAAAATTACGACGAAATTCTTTTTATTTAGAGAAATTAAATGTTTTTTCGAGAATACCCTTCCCTTCAAAATTTCACATGCGAGAGGGCCCTGCTACAACAGCCGCTATATAAATGCCATCTTTTTTCTTTCTAATACAATAGTCCAATAACTGGCTAATGTTTGCTATGAAAAACTTTCTAATAAATCTTCTTCATTGATAAGAGATACATACAGAGCGTTTCGTTGTAATAAGTGAAAAAGCTTTTTCATTTTGACTATGTTAAACTTTGTTGTTGATTAAAAAAGTACTTATGTTTGGATGACAAATTAAAAATCACCAATACTTTTTAACGTTGTCTCACTATAAATAAGGAGATCATCTATGAACTGTAATGAACGCAATTTTATAAGGTATCTGAAAAATGGTAATGAGGCAGCTCTTGATTTCATTATCACACGCTATGGCGGGCTTGTTCATGCCATCAGCTATCATATTCTTTCAGATTACAGCCAGCATGCTGTGGATGAATGTGTAAACGACGTGTTTTTAAGCATCTGGCAAAATGCTGCTCAATTTTCAGGCGAGGCAGACGACTTTAAAAAATGGATTGGTACGATTGCCAAGTTCAAGGCTATCGATCTATACCGGAAGCTTGAGAAACGACAGGCCCGGGAGCAAGCAGATGAACAACTGCAGGAACAAGCTGCAGCGTCCGACATTCAGGTGCTCCTACTTGAGAAGGAACAAAAGAATACTGTGCTGTTAGCAATAAGTGAGTTACCGGAAACCGATCGGAATATTTTTATGATGAAGTACTTCCTTGAGCTGTCCAGTCAGGAGATTGCCGAGAGACTCGGCATGACAATTACAGCTATCGACAACCGGCTCTACCGCGGACGCAGAAAGCTAGCGCAGAATAAACAACTGAAGGAGCGACTCGTATGAAGGACGACTTACAAAAGTGGCTCGATCTTGATATCGAACTGTTAGAAGAAAAGCCGCTTACTGATATACAAACAAAAAAAATCAAACAGGCTGTGCTGGGAGGGTCTAAAAGAAAGAAACGGAGAATGAAAACTTGGGTGGCAGCTGCTGCTGCAGGTGTCATGCTTGTAACAACGAGCTACTTTACGCTGCCTTCGATTGCAAGCCAGCTACCGTTCATTCAAAATATCGTATCATTTGTCGATCAGGACTTTATTCCAGAAAAATACGAGAAACTATCTACTGTCATTGGGGATATTCAGTCAAGTAATGGAATCGATATGATGATTGAAAACGCTGTTTATGACGGGACAACTATCATGATTACATTTGCCATTAATACAACTTATGACTTGGGGGAATACCCTTTAATCGGAAATATGCCGGCTCTTAAAAATGCCAAGGCAAGCAGCATAGCAGGTGGAAGCAGTCTTAAAAGGGTTAATGAAACAACGTATATCGGGTTTGAAGAAATCACCCCTCATTTTGATAAAAAAGCCCCTCAGGAAGCAATTGTACAGTGGAATCCGCAGTCTGTAACAAACGGGGAACTTGGTTTACCTATTGAAGGAGACTGGTCATTTGAGTTCAAAGTCCCTAGACTAGAGACAATGACGAAGACATTGGCAGAAAGCTCAGAACTTGACGGCAGCAAATTAACGATTGAGTCGATTACTTATTCTGATTTAACGGCTGTACTGAACTACGAGTTTCAAATTGCTCCTTCCGTTCTTGCACAGTGGCCTCATTCAATGATTAGAATCACTGAGGCAACGGACAATTTGGGCAGAACACACGAATTGCATGGCGGGAGCGGTATTGTTTCACAAGATGGCCATGGCTATGATTTTACTCTTTCATTGTATACCCTATCGGAAGATATCACGTCGCTGACACTTACACCGGCAATCAATTATGTGGACGGCTCGGGTCTAGCAGCACCAACTGAAAAGATGGACCCTATTACCATTCAATTAAAGGAAGGGCCGACCAACTAGTATGGATAGCAAAAAAGGTGCCAATCGACACACCCGTCGCCGGCACCTTTTTTTGCTATTCTATCAATACTATCTAAATACATCACTGCCTCTTATATATTCAATATCCGTCAACCCTAGTCGGAAGTTCACTACACGTGCAGCAGCAAATAAATAATCTGATAAACGGTTCAAATACTTTTGGACAACAGGTGATACATCTTCAATTTCACGCATTAATGTGACCGTCTGACGCTCAGCACGGCGGGCAACTGTTCGTGCCATATGCAACGTCGCTGCTGCTGGCGAACCTCCCGGCAAAATAAACCTTTTCAGCGGCGGTGCTTCTTCCGAAAGCTTATCAATCCGCTCTTCTAACACTGCAATCGGGGCTTCCGTCAACTTATAATGACGTTCCTTCATGACATTCGCCAAATCACCGCCGCCATCAAATAGTTCGTGCTGAATTGCTTCTAAATCTTGCAGAATATCTTCAAACAATTTCTTATCAAGCTCTGTCATCGCTTTGCCAATGATAGAATTCAGCTCATCGATTGTTCCGTATGCTTCCACACGTACATGATCCTTATCGACACGTCCACCAATAATGCTTGTTTTCCCTGTATCGCCCGTTTTTGTGTAAAGCTTCACATTCATCACCCGTTTCCATTTATTTTTGTCTGCTTATACTGCCTGATTGCCTGAACAGTTGTTTCAAATACACCCTGTCCGATCAACTTGCCCACTTCTGTAATGGGACCAGCATACGGCATCTCCTCTCCTTGCTGTGTAGCTGCAATTAAAAGACTGTCCGTCGCTGTACCGGTCGCAATAGTGCCCGTATGAACATCTCGGATATCTTCCTCAGCAAGCGCTTTCGTTTTTGCTTCGGTTGCCGTAATCATTGCCTGGAAAAATGCTTCATCCGATAACTTCCCATTAATAATCACCCATGTGTTAATTGTGCCAATATGAGTATTATCGTTGCGCTCATATGTGCGGGTAACATCTACCGCATTGCCGACACCAGCTGTTACTGCTACTGTAATACTGCAATGGCTGTTTTGGAAGGAACGAATGGCCGCTAACTTTGAGGCTACTGCTGTCAGCATGACGACCGTATTTGTTGGAGAAAACCCGTTGTCTTTCAAAAACTGCAGTGTCTCTCCCTTTACGTTGTCTATATTGTAATCCTCTGGAATGGACCTGTTTAACAATGTACTGTACCAGCCCATCCCAGCGTTATGCACAGCCGATGAAATGACCTTTAATGGCAAGTTTGTATCAAGCCGGACATATTCCTCCGCAATACAAAATTGCTCCGGCAAGACAAACGCCTGCCGTTCACCCGCCTGCTCGGGCATCATTGTAATCTGCGGCTTCGGTATTTCTGGATGGGCGTATGTCGATACTTCAGCTCCGTATACTTCAGCAATTTGTTCCTGCAGGACAACTTCATGCGGGTCCCCGTATGCCTTTACCTTCCCCTTTTCCATCAATAGGAGGCTATCGCAGTAGAGGGACGCCAGATTGATGTCATGAAAAATCGATACAACTGTCAGACCGCTTTCTGTCGCTTCTTTTCTAATCATATCCAAAAGCTGCTTCTGATGAGAAATATCAAGATGATTTGTCGGTTCATCCAGCAGCAGCACCTGTGAGCATTGCGCAAGTGCCTGGGCGATAAATACACGCTGCTGCTCTCCGCCAGATAGAAATTCCATCATTGTCTCCCGGTACTGCGTGACGCCTGTCTGCCCCATTGCCATTTCGACAGCCTGTTCATCTATTTTCGACCACGTAGAGAAAAATCCCTTCTGATGAGGATAGCGTCCAAGCGAGACAGTATCATAGACAGAATTCGAAAAAGCATTTGCATGCAGCTGGGGTAATACGGCCATTTTCTTTGCCAGCTCTTTGGGACTAAAGGATTTCAGCGGCTTTTCATCTATAGAGACACTGCCCGCAGTTGGTTCGATGATACCGCTAATCAGCTTCAGAAGAGTAGATTTACCACTGCCGTTTGGACCAAGAATACCAAGCACCTTTCCTTTTCCCACATTGAAAGATACGTCCTGAACAACCGGCACATGATTGTATCCACCTGAAATATGTTCAACCTTCAGCATTTATGCCATCCGCCCCTTTCGCTGTCTGAAGAAAATATAAGCGAATACCGGTGCTCCTATGAAGGATGTAATAACACCTACTGGCAGCTCGGTCGGTGCGATGACCGTCCGGGATACCAGGTCGCAAATGACTAGTAAACTCGCTCCATTTACTAATGCAATCGGAAGCAGATGGCGATGATCCGTCCCTACTATCATACGTACCATATGCGGAACGACCAGTCCGACAAACCCGATTGTACCCGAGACGGCGACTGCGGCACCTGTCAGCATTGAGCCGCCGATCAAAATAAAATACTTGCTTCGCTTTACATCGACGCCGAGGTATTTGGCACGCTCTTCCCCGTAGATCATGGCATTGAGTTCACGGCGGTTCAGCCATAGAATAATCGTACCGAGGATAACAAAAGGAATAATCATCTTCACGTAAGGCCAACCTCTCATTGAGACACTACCTAGCAGCCAGCCCATAATCGACCGCAATTCCTCCCCCGTCAAGGCAATCATTAATGAAATGCAGGAGCCTAAAAATGAGCTGAATATGATACCGGTCAAAATCATTGTTTCCATCTTCATCGTGCGATCCACTATTCTCGCAAATCCCATGACAACCATCATCGTAACAAACGCACCGATCATACTAAAAATGGGCAAGGTGAAAAAACCCAATACTGGAACGGAAACACCGAAAAACAGCGTAAATACTGCCCCGACAGAAGCACCAGAGGATATGCCTAATGTATAAGGATCCGCAAGGGGGTTTTTCAACAGCCCCTGAAAAGCAGCACCTGCAATTGCAAGCGAGGCACCAACCAGCGCAGCCAGCATAACGCGCGGCATCCGGATATTCCACAATATACTATAGGCCGTCGGATTCGATTCCGCATCCCAAAGTGTAGAAAGAGGCACGGAGACCGAGCCAATCGATACTCCGCACCATATACTAACAAGCAATATAACGGCTGAAATGATATAAGCCGCTACATATTTTTTAGTCATTAAATACCTCTGGGTAAACTGCTTTTGCTATTGATTCTACGCCTTCAGCAATACGCGGGCCTTGGCGGCTTGTTGTGTCCCCATCTACCACCGTCATATTATTATTTTGGACAGCCTTCATAACAGAAAAGGCTGGGTTATTTTTAATAACTTCATCGTTCCCTTCGTATGTGAACAGAAGAGAATCCGGGTCAGCGGCAACGAATTCTTCCGGACTATACATTGGCCATCCATCCTGCTTTACAGCATTTTCCACATTAATAACCTTCAGCATCTCATTCATGAACGTATTTTGCCCGACTACATAAATATCCGGTGCAACGCCTACTACCATAAAGGCTGTCTTTGGCTCAACACCTTCTAGTTTCTTCTGGATTTCCGTAAGCTTTTCTTTAATAGAGGCAATGACGTCTTCTGCCTCGGCTTCCTTACCTGTTAAAGCCGCCACCTCTTCAATTGTTTCGTATGTTTCATTAAAGCTGGTAGCATCCTCTACTACAAATACCTTAATACCTGAGTCTTCCAGCTGGCCGATTGCTCCCTCAAGTGCATACATACTTGATTCATGGGCAAATACCACATCAGGCTGAAGCGAAATAATCGTTTCTATGTTGAATTCGGTACCGCCTACCCGTGTTCTTTCATTTACCTGCTCCGGGTAATTGTCGTTATCATTAACACCGACAATCTCTTCATCCAGGCCTAAGCCAAATAAGATCTCTGTATTAGAAGGTGTCAGTGAGACAATGCGCTCCGGCGCTTCCTCTAATGTTATTTCTTTTCCTAGAGCATCTTCTACCGTTACCGGGAATGTACCTGCCGTACTTTCCTCACTTTGTGTTGTCTCTTTTTGTTCCTTCGGTTCTGCTTCATCCCCACAGGCGATCAGTACACTGAGTGCCAGGATGCTCGTTGCAGCAAGCTGCCAAAATTTCTTCATTTTCTTTTCCTCCTTCTACTGTAAAAGGGCTCTGTTCCTACTAGTCGAACCGACCCTGACTGGATCGATTTTTCCATTAGAAGATACATCTCAACCAACATAGCTCAGGATCTTGCCTTTTCTTATGCGAGCCCCTCTAAAACGTCTGCTTTTCTATCCGCAAAAAAGCCCCCCGACTAATTCGAGAGACTTGGAAAAAGGCTAAAAACTACATGTAACGGTACACTTGTAAAAAGCCAGCTTTCCTATCCTCGTAGGTAGTCTTGGGGTTTGTAAAGGCAGGTCTCCTGGCTTATGCATCAGCACCAATCTCCCCCTTCCCGATTGCTCAGTGGGCTATGCAGATAGGCTAGCATTTACAGTGGCGGGACCGCGTCAGATTTGCACCGACTTCCCTTTTATCCTTGCAGACAGCAAGGAACCTTTACTGCTTATCAAATTATTCAACATGTCTTATTATAGCTCAAAACTGCTATTTGAAAAGGGGAGTTTTCTGAAAACTTCACTTCACTGCGCTGTCTGCCAGCTTCTGGATTGTAATATCATCCATTGGCGGATTGTGTAGACCTGCCCGTACATCACGATAATATCTTTGCAGCGGACAGGACTGCTGCAGACTCTTTGCTCCTACAAGCCGCATTGCTTTATCCACAATTATAAGTGCTGCATTTGTAACGATCGATTTTGCTATGCTTAATTCGTTCGTTAACTGATTTCTGCGCTCTTTGTCATCGTAGGCCTCCGCCGCCCCATATAAGGCAAAACGAGCCTTTGCCAGCTCTAAATCCATTTCGCCTATTAGCGTCTGGACATTCGGCAGCTGGGCAATCGTTCCTTTAATGCTATTTGGAGAATGCGTTTTAGCAAATTGTACAGCGTAATCTCTAGCAGCCTGAGCAATCCCTAAATACGTTGCAGGAATTAATAGCAGCCATCCATTGTTCGTTAAATGTGCCCGGTCAGAGGCAAGTTCGACTAATGCCTCCTGCGGAAGATGAACATTTTCAAGAACTAAATCATGGCTTCCTGTTCCCCGCATCGACAAGACATCCCAGTTTTCTTCTATTGAAACGCCTGGTGTGTCTTTGTGAATAAGGAAATAGCCCGTTTGCTGCTGTTCTTCAATCCATACGGCTGTCAGAAAATAATCGAGCCCATACGAGCCGGTCGTATAGTTTTTGCGGCCGTTTACAACCCACTCTTTACCATCATATATCGCTTCAGACGCCGGCTTTCCGCCACGTGTCGGACTTCCCATGGCGAATTCGCTTACGGCACGGTTTATAATGGCGCCGCTGTTCACTTCCTTGCCAAAGGCATCCAGCTGGTCTTCACTCCAGTAACGATGTTCATACAGCTCTCCAACCATCATAAGTGTCCATGCAACAATTAGCGCTGTACTTCCATCAAGGCTCCCTAACTTTTCATGCACAAGCAATGTATCATAGACGCGATACCCTTCCCCGCCCAAATCCTTTGGAAGAGTGAGCTTTGTATAGCCGATCTCGCGGAGCAGCTGCAGATTTTCATAAGGAAATTGCCCTTCATCTCCAATTTGCGGGGCATATTGTTCAAATTGCGGTCGTTGCTTTTCTAATATTCCGTCCCAACGAGCGTGTAATTCTTTTTTGTAAAATAATGAT
>JAPSKP010000081.1 GCA_031181585.1 Lysinibacillus sp. | reverse complement strand
ATAATTATATTTATATAGTTGTTTTTTAAAATTGCTACTAGAAACAGAGCGTGATATACATTGAAGCTAATTTGTTTCAGGTTACATTGTATTTTTACCAAACGGAAAATATCCTCTTTCTTTAAGTATTGTCTAGTTACATTAAAATTATATATTAGTATAAATTTAAGAGATAATAATATATTGAATAATCAAAATTATCAAAATACTAATAGTAATACCATTATTTAGAAGGTATACTATGAGTAAGTTTAACATTAAACGAATAAAAAGAGAGGAGCTTGAAAATGGAATTTCGGGTAGGAAAGAAATGGATCTCTATCGCCTTAGCCGCGACTTTATCTTTTGTGTCCCTCGGTATTACACCTGTGATGGATCAAAATATGTCCGCTTCGGCAATGTCAAATGAAAGCGTTATCAACGAAGCGGGGACTTGGTTCGAAACCGCGTTTGCAGTCTGGACAGGTGACATTAATGGCAAATACGAAGTATACGTGAAAGGAGCCAACGTCACCGACTGGCGTGACAGCAGTCCGATTACCGACTTCCTAACAGACTGGACACTCGTGAATGATGAGGCCAACACGCCGCTGGTACGTGTGGTAGACCCAGTAAGAAACACATGGCGCGCCGATATCCCAGGGCTTCCAGAAGGTGTTTACGAGATTCAAGTAAGAGTAGACGGAAAAGTTGAACATAGTTTTACAAACCTGCAGACAGAGGCCTTTCCGCGTAATGGCGCGGCTTTCATACCATCAAATGAAAATCCATACCAAGGGAATCATGACTTTGCTTTAGATGGTGCCATCGGAGGCTATTTACCGGATGGACGTGTAGATCCAGAAGCTAAGATTGTTTACATCACGCCTGAAACTGCTACACGATATGCTAACAGCTTGTTTAGCGATAGCAGCCGTGGATCGATGGCTAATCAGAAACAGCCGCTGATTGTTCGTTTCGTCGGGAATATTACCGAACGCGGTGCTTCTATCGGAGCGGGTAACGGGAATGTTACGATCGAAGGGATCGGGCCGGATGCAACTCTTTCTCACGGTCCAACCTTGATTGGAACAGGTGGCGCCCACAACGTCGTCATACGGAATATGAACTTCGATTATTGGACAGGCGATG
This sequence comes from Lysinibacillus sp., assembly GCA_031181585.1. Taxonomy (GTDB): domain Bacteria; phylum Bacillota; class Bacilli; order Bacillales_A; family Planococcaceae; genus Lysinibacillus_B. Next base: position 14,078 of record JAPSKP010000081.1, on the reverse strand, counting down.
CGATTGAGGTCCATGGCGGCGGTGATACCCAAAGAGCTTCAAATATTTGGGTACACAACAATACTTTCGGCTATGGCCAAAACCTGCACTTAGCCAATGCCGACGACCCGGATCAGGCAAAAGGTGATGGCGCGTTAGATATCGTCAACCACGCACGAAATTACACTGTCTCCTACAACTACTTCGCCGGCAGCAGTAAAGTCATGCTTATCGGGGGTGGTGTCGGTTCTATCAGTGAACACTACGGAACAATCCATCACAACTGGTTCCAAGGAACAGAAGAACGGACTCCACGAGTACGCAATGGACGTTTACACGTTTACAATAACTTATTTGAAGATGTCCAAGGGCATCCTCACCATGATACCTTATTGGATAGAAATACTGGTTATGGAATTGGAGCCGCACACAACGCTACGATTTGGGCCGAAGGAAATATTTTTGACAATGTCAATTTTCCGTTCTTAAGGAGCCGCCAGGGTCATGCCCGCGGATTCCAAGACAATGAATTTGGAATTGACTTACCAAACAATACGCCGAATGCAGGATTCAACCACTTCTTCGGTGACGCACCTGGATACATCGTCACACCGGAGGCATTCTTCGAAGGGGACTTCCCTGAAACAATGGAAGGTTTCAGATTGGCATCGGATGTGAAACCTGGCATGACGCAAGCTGATCTGGATGCCCTAAGAGCGGATGCTTCACAACTTGAACCAAATGTTTTCGATGCAGCCTCTTCAAAGAATTTCAATGTGAAAGAGGACGTGGGCATTGTTGTTGCTTCCGATTCAACTACCCAGAATCCGAACATGACTACCAACCCGGCTTCGCAATTGGATTGGACGTTCCGTCCGAGCCGACAAGATATATGGCCGACGGGTACAGCTGAACTGGCATCAGCTTTGAGAACTGAAGTCGAAACGAATTCCGGTTCTCAGGGTGATATCGCGCCAATTTCTGTCCCAGCAGCACCTGAAATCACTGAAGTCCGGATTAATGAGGAGGTCCGTTCTGCATTTGGTACGGATCATATTCCTAGCCCTGGTAAGATTATTGTTCACGAAGGTACTTTCACTATCGATTGGACTAATAATGACGTGTTGACTGAAAGCTATGAAATTCAGTTGAATACAAATAATGGAGAGTGGATGACCATAGCAGAAATCGCTCACAATACACGAGCAAAAAGTTATATCACGCAGGATATCGATCAATTCGCTAACCTGAATGACATTATTGCCAAAGCCGAAAATGGAAGTATTTACCAATTTAGGATCCGCGCTTTGAACGCTGCCGGTGCCAGTGAGTGGTCTTCAGTGGTTGTCTTGGATACTGTTGAATCAGCCGAAGCCTCTGCAGTGGTAAACCAATTAAAGGGTAATCAAAATGAATTGGTTATTACCATCGATGAAGTCTATACAGATGGAACTAGAAGCGGGCGTTTGACTGAGACCTTCCTCATCAATAAAAATGCCGAGGGAATTTATCGAGTAGGACGTTACGATATATTCGTCAACACGAAAGGCAATAACCAAATCCGTGAAATCTATATCGTCGAATAGTAAAAAATGGTTCAGTCCTATGGCTGAACCATTTTTTCTCGCGTTGGAATGGATGGACAAAGTGTTAAGTTCGTTATTTTGTCTTACTATTCAACCCTGCAGGACGAGAACAATCCTAATATAAAAACTACGTGCTCTTAATAGGGAGAGGGGATTTATCTATTAAAGATAATTTCCCTCTCTCTTTTTTGTCATACAAAGGAAAAAATATAGAATCAATTAGATAAAAAATTTTTCTCTTGCACGAATGAGCGGAAATGAATTGTATTATGAAGTGAAGGGGTTAGGTATGAAAACGATCGTCGGCTTACATATTCATGAGATAGTTCAAACTTATAGTGACACCTTAATACGAATTACTGTGCACCAGACAAAAAATATGTCCGAGGCGGAGGATATTGTTCAAGAGGTTTATATGACGCTGATGAGACAGAAAAAGCCCTTCGATAGTGAAGAACATTTAAAGGCCTGGCTCATCAAAGTGACATTTAATAAATGCAAGGACTACTTTAAGTCTTCCCGCGTCAGGAAGACAATACCGATAACAGAGGAAATGACGTTTATTGCAAAAGAGGAACAAATTTTTCTCCCAGAAATTCCCCAGCTTGATGAAAAGGAGAGGGCTATTGTTTATTTACATTATTACGAAGGCTACACGACTGCAGAAATTGCCAATCTATTAGAAATGAAAGTTAACACAGTAGGATCAAAGCTGAGAAGGGTACGTATGAAGCTGAAAACCATTTTGGAAGAAGGGAGTTAGGTATGGTGAGTGCTTATAAGAAAGTGATGGAACAAATTCATGCATCCGAAGAATTTAAGGATAAAATGCAAAAAGAGATGATGGAATATGAAAAAAAGAAAAGAGGTTTCTTATGAGAAAAATCACATTAATGACTGGAAGTTTAGCAGCTTGTGCCATCATCGCTGTGGTTGCTTTAACAACGATAAACAATGATGTATCAATAGATTTGACGGAAAGAATTGTAGTAAACAATTCAGGACCTACAGCAAAGGTAATGCTTAATATTGAAGGTATTATAACAGAAGTTGGAGAAGACGGAATGAGCTTTACGCTGGATAACGGAATGGAAGTAGTGGTTACAGATGAAACAAAATTGGGGATAGATGGTCCAACAGCACCTGCGAAGGAAGAACAGTTATTTGAGCCTACATTTAGAGTAGGCAATCTAATCGGCGGTTTTACAGAAGATACGGCCGCTGATCCAGTCACTGCAGCAGCAATTTATACTAACTGGAATTTTGAGAATCCTATTCGATAAGATGGGTGAACTTAAAATTCCGAATGTTAAGGATGACAAATTTATAATAAGGGCTATTATTCAAGTGCACAATATCACTATCATTAATAAATTACAGCTTAGTATGATAGGGAGAACTGTTTCATCAGTAAATACTGTTATTAAAAAGACCCCCTAAAACGTTGATGTAATACTGTTTTAGGAGGCATTTAATCAATTATTAATAGCTGTTAAGTGCCTGTCGATGGATTACAGGCTTTTTTCTTCGTTCGCTAAAAGATTTTGGATAACGAGGTTCGTTATATTTGGCACTATTTCTAGTGAGTATTTCATTTCCATTCTTTCGAGTTTCTTGTGAGCATCCAAACCATATGGACCGATATTAACAACAGGGACATTTATATCCCGGATATCCTGAAACTCGACATAGTGTTTTGTGCCCCAGCCAGGGTTGTTTTTCGAAACGGCGTTGATTCCATCCTCATCATCACTTAGAGCCATAAAGCTCATATCAGAGATATACGGGAAAAAGTTTCGAGTAACAATTGGATGTGGGTATTCTGGTTGTATTGTCTCTACGGCTTTATCAAGCGCGCTAATTAAATTAAGCTCATCTGTTGTCTTTCCTGTTACTTCAATTCTTGGTGAGTATAGGGAAGAGTAAAATAAAATAATAGCCGGATCTTTATCCTTCATCCATTTCCAAGCTTCCTCGACAACTCGGGCAGCAAACATGCGTGTATCTAATAGCGGATTCGCAAGGAGATCTTGTTTAAATTCATTCATGTGTGCAATGAACGAATCGCCGTTTTCTTCGATTAATAACTGCTCCATTTCTTCATATGTAAAAACTCTCGGCTTCCAAGGGGGCGAGACAAAGGGTTCCCCGCTAATTTCACTGTATTTGCGATATCTCTCTTCGAAAGTAGCAAGTGCGTTGACAAAAGCAATCGTAGCTTGTTCTTTAAGTTTAATCAGTACGTCCTTTGGAGACCAAGAATGAATAAAGAAATTATAATAAACATAAGCCGATAGTGCTGTTTGAACGGTATAAGATGGTTTTAAATCCGTTTGTTTTAATGATACGGGCGGTACGGTCGTTTCTCCATAAGCCTCATTGCAAAGCTCTGGATTATAGTTGATTTGTTTTGTCAGTTCAGCAGCGATAAAGTTAGGGTCTAAACCTTCAAAAGCTGAACCAACATGTGTTTCGGCACCGGTGATAAAGAATGACGGCAGCAGTTTGCCGACCGTTCCTTTGTAGATATAGCGGTTTTCATCCCCTTCAAAGCGAGGTGAAACGAAGTCAGCATTGATGGCTGCAATATATTCAAAACCATGTTCTTCTTTCCACTTTTTCAACGTTTTTAAAGAGGAAAGAACGCCGTGCGAGCCGTCTTCTTCGTCACATTCTGCTAATAATAAAATATTGCCATCCAGTTCATCAAGATGTTCGGAATAGTACTTTAAGAGATAAAGGTTGCTGGCAACACCGCTCTTCATATCAAGAACACCACGGCCAAACAGCCAGTCCCCGGACTCTAAATGTTCCTTGGCTGAAGCGGGCAGCTTTTCATTTTTCAATGCTTCCATCAGGTCATCTGGAGAACAGGCATGCCCTTTCAACTGGTTGAAGTCATCAATACCGACTGTATCTATATGACCCATTAAAATAATTGTACGATTGCTGCTTCCTTTTTTTCCTTTAACAAATGCCATGACATTATAGCGTTCTTGATCATCATTTATGGTCTTCTCTAGTGCTACTGAGTCAGGGTTATCTAAAAAGTATGGCAATGAAGAGATAGTCTGAAATAAAGAATGGGCAATTGCCCCCTCGCCGGTTGTATTTACAATACTTTCTATGTTAACAAGCTGTTTCGTATAGGTAAGTATATCGTTACGGCAATTCAACATATGACTGCCTCCTTTTTTTTGTCTGTTATTTTATCAAAATGTAACGTAAGATATAAACCTCGTCAAGTACACAATTATACAAATAAATTAAATTGCTATTGTACTATTTAAATTATTCGACTATAATGAAAAACGTTATATTAAATTTCATATCAAATCCTCATCTTTTGCATTAGATGGGGTAGAGGTCGCGATTTATAAGAGTATCCTATTGGAGATTTAGTGAAATCTAGGAAAATAGGAAAAAGGATAAATCGCCGAAGCTTTTGAAATCACTATTTTCAATAAAGCTGGGGCTGCACTCGAACAGGGGCAGAACTGTCACAATTCCGTTGAATTGTGGAGAACTATCACAAGAAATGCAGAGAGATGAGGGTGTATTTAAAGCACTGTCACATAAAAGCGGCAGTGTTTTTTTATTTCAAAGGAGGAACACAAATGAAAAAGCTTTCTATTTTTTTAGTTGCGGCAATGTTGTTGCTTTTATCCGCATGCGGTACGCAGAAAAATGACCAAGGGGAAAAGGAAACAGCATCAAGCGGATCTGACAATGAGTTAGTGAAAGAAGGATCATTAACATTTGCGATGACGGGGCAGTATCCGCCATTGAACTTCCAAAAAGATGGTGAATTAACTGGATTTGATGTAGAAATTGGAACTGAAATTGCTAAACGGATGGGGCTTGAGGCGAATCCTGTAACCAATCCTTGGGAAACAATTATTCAAGGGCTGAAATCAAATAAATATGATGCAATTATTGGAAGCATGACTGCAACACCTGAACGTGATAAGCAAATTGATTTTACTGAACCGTATTATCTATCCGGTGCACAAATCTTCGTTGCAGAAAATAATAAAGATATTCAGTCAAAAGAAGATTTACAAGGTAAAACAATTGGAGTAATTCAAGCTAGTACTTGGAAAGATATGGCTGAAACATTAACTTCTCCAGATAAGGTGAAAGGCTATCCAGTTGACGTTAATGCACTTCAAGATTTGGCACTTGGACGCCTGGATGCGGTTATCACCGATAAAATTGTTGGGGTAAGTGCTAAAAATGAAAAAGGCTTAAAAATTGAAGCTATTGGTGACTTGTTAAATGAGGACCGCGTAAGTATAGGGGTTGCTGAAGGAAATAAAGATCTCGCAAACAAAATTAACGAGGCGCTTCAGTCCATGATTGACGATGGTACCTATGAAGAGATTAGTATGAAGTGGTTTGATACAAACATTATGCAAAAATAGCTATTAGTATTGCAGGCAAGCGCCTTTTATTAGGCGCGTGTACTATAAAGGAAGGAGGCTGGTCTCATGATTTTTTTACAAAATATCACGGATATTTTTAGTGAACATGGAGTTGCCTTTTTAAAAGCTTCTTGGATGACAATCTCAATAACGGCTATTTCCCTGCTGTTTGCGATGATTATTGGACTTATTATTGCTGGTTTTAAAATTTCTTCAAAAAGGATTCTGAATTGGATTGCCGATATTTATATTGGAATTATCAGGGGCACGCCTCTCATTGTTCAGATTATGTTTTTGTATTATGGGTTGGCTAATATCATTAACTTAGACAATTTCACAGCAGGTGCATTGGCATTAGGTATTCATACAGGTGCTTATATTGCTGAAATCTTTAGAGGATCCGTACAATCAATTGACCGTGGACAGATGGAAGCTGCAAGGTCTTTAGGAATGTCTTCTTCTCTTGCAATGAGAAGAATTATTTTCCCGCAAGCGTTCAAAAGATCGATCCCCCCCTTGGCCAATCAGTTCATTATCGGCTTAAAAGATTCTTCCCTTGTCGCTTATATTTCGGTAACAGACCTATATAACACTGCTCTGGGAGTTCAGGGAGAAAACTATATGCCATTCGAAACTTATTTCGTGGTCGGAATCTATTATTTAGTCATTGTGCTTCTTTTCACTTGGATTGCTAAACGGATTGAGCAGAAAATGGATGTTAGCAAACCTAAGGAGGTTGTTATAGCATGATTGAAGTTCAGAATCTTTCTAAATCCTTTGGGAAGCTTGAAGTCTTGAAAAATATTAACTTACGTATAAATGAGAAAGAGGTAGTTGTTTTAATCGGTGCCAGCGGATCGGGTAAAAGTACGTTATTACGATGCCTAAACTTTTTAGAAGTGGCACAAAACGGTGAAATTTTCATTGACTCGGATAAAATAGACATAGCGAAAACGGATTTAAATAAAGTAAGAGAAAAAGTGGGAATGGTGTTCCAGCACTTTAATCTTTTCCCTCATAAAACCGTGCTTGAAAATATTATTGAGGCGCCGATTTTTGTTAGAAAAAAGGCCAAAAGCGAAGCGATTGTAAAAGCAAAGGAACTTCTTCAAAAGGTAGGCTTAGAGGATAAGGCCAACTATTATCCTGAACAGTTATCAGGGGGGCAAAAGCAGCGTGTGGCAATTGCAAGAGCGTTGGCGATGGAACCAAAAGTAATGCTTTTTGATGAGCCGACTTCCGCCTTGGACCCTGAGCTGGTCGGAGAAGTTCTTCAAGTTATGAAAGATCTCGCAAGTGAAGGGATGACAATGGTAATCGTGACCCATGAAATGGGTTTTGCAAAGGAAGTAGCAGATCGGGTCATCATGCTTGCAGACGGCAATATTATTGAAGAAGGACATCCAAATGATATCTTTGTCCAGCCAAAACATGAGCGAACACAAAGGTTTTTAAATCAAATACTTTAAAAATAAAAAGCCTGTCTTCAGCTGTATCGGAAGACAGGTTTTTTGCTGTTAGTGATATTGCAGCGAACCATAATTATAAGTAAATAAACTTTGTTAGAATCCTTTCTGAAATTAAGGGTATTCCTTATTATGTAAAATAAAACATAGCTAGTCATGTACTAATAAACAAATAAAAACTCCTAAACACAGTTTTAGGAGTTTTTCGCTTCTCGTCAATTTTTTATTGTAAAAATCATATCAAATACATTGAAAAAAATGAAGACACGTGTTAAATTTATATAGATATACACTAATTTTTATTTATAGTGTATATTATCCCTATTTTAATTATATATGTATTTTTTTCATTAGTCAACCCTTAAATATTTTCGAGGAGTGAACGCTATGCACGCGGATTTCCAACAAGAACAAAAACGGTTAAATGGTGTTAAGGACGTTATTAGAGAACAAATGCTTCAAGTAGAATCGGACACATCAGAGCTCAAAAATGAAGTGGTAAATATCCGCAAGCATTTTTGGGATGAAGTTAAAGTGAATACAGATACATTTGATGATTTTTTAGAAACGATTATTAGCTTAAGACAAGAAACACAGGCCTTGTCTGTTAGCCAAAGTACGTACAGTCACGCAGCAAAACGATTAGAGACGTTACGTCGTATGCAGGCAGTTCCTTATTTCGGACGCATCGATTTTTTAGAAGAGGGCTATACGGCACAAGATCAAATCTATATTGGTATTTCTTCTCTTGTAGATTCAAGCGGGGAGGATTTCCTTATTTATGATTGGAGAGCCCCGATTTCAAGTGTTTACTACGATTATGAACCAGGTACTGCACAGTATATAACACCAGAGGGCAAGATTTACGGAACATTGGAGAAAAAATGGCAATATGTTATTCGTGACGGTGAACTGCAGTCTATGTTTGACACAAGCCTTACAATTGGTGATGATATTTTGCAGCAGGTGCTTGGAAAAGGTACGGATAAGTATATGCAAAATATCGTAGCAACGATTCAAAAAGAGCAAAACCGTATTATCCGCCATGATCAAGGGCGCTTGCTTATTGTGCATGGAGCAGCCGGCAGTGGGAAAACATCCGCAGCGCTCCAGAGAATTGCGTTTTTGTTATATAAATATCGAGATCATTTAAAAGCAGACCAAATTGTCTTATTTTCACCGAATGCTATGTTTAATAGCTATGTTTCCAATGTGCTGCCGGAGCTTGGTGAAGAAAATATGCAACAGGTTACATTTCAGGAATATTTGGATCATCGTTTAAGTAAGGAGTTCCAATTAGAAAATCCGTTTGACCAATTGGAATATGTATTAACAGCAGAGAATACTTCTTCTTATGAAGCAAGGGTTAAAGCTATCCAATTTAAAGCATCCGGCCGGTTTTTTGAGGCAATTAAATTATACAGGGAACTGTTAGAGAAGTCAGATATGCTCTTCAAAGATGTAAAATTCAGAGGAGAAATCATTGTCTCAGCGCAACAGCTGGCAGATAAGTTCTATAAAGATGATACCTCATTGAATTTTCATAGCAGGCTGGAAAAGCTGACACAATGGCTAATGAATCAAATAAAGGAAATAGAGAAGAAAGAGCGCTTGAAGCCTTGGGCAGAGGAGGAAATCGAGCTGCTCAGCAACGAGGCCTATCATAAAATTCACAAGTATTTAGCAGAGAAAAATGGCTTTGCACGAGAGGAAATGGCGGATTATGAGATGGATCATGAAGCGCTTATTCGAGTAATCGTCCGCCAAAAATTAAAGCCATTAAGAAAAAGAGTTCAAGCCCTCGATTTTATTGATATAGACGGGATATATAAGCAGCTTTTTGCGGAGCCATTATTGATACAGAATCACTTAGGGGTGGAAGTACCGAAGGAATGGGGAGAGATTTGCCAGGCTACACTTCAAATGCTGGAAGCCGGGAAACTGTATTATGAAGATGCGACACCATTTTTATTGCTGCAGGAGCTGATTCAAGGCTTTCAAACAAATCGTTCAATAAAACATATCCTCATTGATGAAGCCCAGGATTATTCCCCATTTCAATTTGAGTTTTTAAAGCGCTTGTTTCCTGCTGCAAAGATGACAGTATTAGGTGATTTTAATCAAGCAATCTTTGCCCATGCCAGTGAAGTAGTGGATTTCCAAGTTCTTAGTGATTTATATGGAGAGGATCAGACAGAGGTAATCAATATGACGCGTAGTTACCGTTCGACGAAGCCGATTATCGAATTTACCCGCAGCCTCATTAAAAATGGTGAAAATATTATTCCATTCGAACGTGCGGGCGAGATGCCCGTGCTGACTCAAGTAAAGAGCCATACAGAACTGCATGAACATATTATATCTAAAGTTGCAGCTTTGCGAAGTCAAGGTTATGAAAGCATTGCAATCATATGTAAATCAGCAGAGGAAAGTAAGGCTGCATTTGAGGCTTTGAAGCAAATCGAAGGCATTAAGCTCTTGAAATATGGTTCAGCAGAATATGAACAAGGGGTTGTAGTGATTCCTTCTTATTTGGCAAAAGGCATTGAATTTGAAGCAGTCATTATTTATGATGCATCCGAGCAAACTTACGGCGATGAAAGTCTACGTAGAATTTTTTATACGGCCTGTACAAGGGCGATGCATGAGCTCCAGCTTTATAGTGTAGGAAAACCGAGTCCATTTATGCAAAGTGCGGTACGGGAAGAGTTCATCCGGATGGAGCCAGGTTTCTAATTATTAGATACGGGAAAGCCTAGGTAACAATGAGAAAATGTAAATAAAAAAATTAGTAGGATTAGATTTTCTGGAAAGAGGAGTTTCCCCTAGCTAGTATAGGATATACAAATTAATGTCAGGCTTTTAGTTACATCAAGGTGAATCGTATCATCAGTAAGTCTGTTTTTTAAAATTATAAAACCAGCACGCTTTGGAAGGTGCTGGTTTTATAAGGAATTTATTTAATATCAATATTTTGAGCATATTTTTATTTAAGGTTTGGTACATAAAATCAGTACATCGGCTTTCAATGGTGTGTTAAATAATTCGAGAAATTAACTAGCGCTGTTGAATATAGGAGTGGATAGAAAACTGGCCTATAACAATACTGGAGAAGTAAATGAGGGTAGAACTTCAATAAAGGAAAAATCACGTTAAGTGGCAGACATAAACGCTAATATAAGGTATCCATGAATAATTAGGATTTTACATCCTGGGTCTGGACTTTTTTACTATTGTTTTTATCGATGGTTGATTAAAGTACCTATATTGCTTCTATATGATGACCACTAGCCTAAGATGAGGTGGGCTGCACATATGGATAGTAAAAAAATTTAATCCTAAAATTTGAGCTTTGAAATACAGTAGGGGATAGAACGCTTTACATAAATTGAGCAATAGAAGAACAAAAGAGAAAAAAGTAATGAGAAAGGGATACTTAAAAGAACTGGAAGGCTGACACCGGGCCAGATACTCATGCCTATTTGTTGAAGACCAAATGTGCGTAAAATGCCTGCTAGTATTGATAACGCGGCGCTTACAATCAGGCCAGCATATAGTACGGATAGAACCGGGACAGCGAGTAAACAAAAAAATGCTTGGATGATCTTCATTTTTCTTCCCTCCTAATATGCTGCACCTTTGCTTTTGGCGAGATTGAATAGCTTTCTCTGTAATAAAGGGTGTGTATAGTACAATGATCACCTATGATCACTACATCCCCGTTAACAATTTCCGCATCTGTATAAGAAAGTTGAATATGTTTCCCCTTTATATTTTTAGAAACGAGCTTTTTATTAGTAGATAAAGAAATAGATAGCTTATCTTTTTCTATACGTATTTCATCAGCAGTAAGCTGTTCAATATCGCTTCTGCCAGATAATTTTAAATAGAATTGCTCTGACTGCAGCTCCTTCGCTTTCACCACCCCTATTCCATCAAAATGTTGAGCCTGTAAAGTTTGTTCAACTGTCAGCTTTCCTGAGCTGTTAACTTTCGTTATATTTCCATGATGAATCTTTAGCTGTCCGGCATTTGAAAGTTCCTTGATGTCACAAAAACCTTTGATAGTACAAGCTCCTGTATTTCTTAAAATTTCAGCTTTTAAAAGAGAATGAAAAGAGCTATGGCCATGTGTAGAGATTTTCCTTAAATGGACTTCTTGATGTAAAGCTACGGCACCACGAATATTTAATTCTTCACAGTCTGCGGCCAATTTGTTAATTTTTCCGCTTGTCAGTGTTTTCTTCTTAATTCTTTGGATACGTTCATTCCTCACCCATAACACCCCTTATAATTTAATTGCAATATATTTTAATAATTAAAATATATATTAATTAAATTATATACATCTTTACTTTGTCAAGACCCATATCACACTTAGAATCACTCCTCTATTTAGACATTAAAAAAAGGATTCCTTTTACGAAATCCTTAAAATTCTGCCCATCAATTCATTCACTTCAACTAATACTTCCGCTATATTTGTTATTTTTTCTTGAGGGAGTTTCAAGAAAATTTCTTTTACTTTACTTTCGCCATCCCTTGTTAATGCCATCTTTACGACTCGCCGGTCTTCATTCTCTCTAATTCGTTGTAATAAATTTAATTTCTCCAGTTTATCGCACATCGACGTAACTGCTCCAGGTGTTACACTAAAGAAATCAGCAATTTCCGTTGCTTTCATTCCACCTTTAATTTTCAATTGGAGAAGGAGGATAAGCTGGTTTTGGGATAATGATTCCCCTTCAGAGAGCATGTTTACAAACAGCATAGATTTTTGCTGTATCTCAAGCATCTCTCTCATTATAATTTCCACATTGTGCATATGTTTATCATTTGTCATTTAATCACAGCCCGTTATAATATTTTACTCATTAAATTTTATAGCAAGTATACAATCAATTATTGTTACTGCCAATATCCCTCTAGTTTTGAGGTTTTTTAATGGCAATTTGCCCCCTCAGTTAAGCAACTCTTTTCTTTATAAATCAGCAGAACGAATAACTTGAATAAAAGCCTCTACGCTTCTTTTATGTTCCATGACCGGAGAAAACACATAAGAAAAAGTTCTAGTAAAAGATTGATTTTCTAATCGAATGATTGACAGATCCCCATGCTTTAATTCCCTCTCTATTACGCTGTGCGAAAGGAGAGAGATCCCCATCCCTTGAATAACGCTTTCTTTCACTCCTTGATTACTGCTGATTGTAAGTAATGATTTTACTTTTAATCCGTTGGAGCGAATAACATGATTTACGTATTCACGTGTCCCAGAACCTTCTTCTCTTGTAATCCAAATATGGTTTTGCAGGTCATTTAAAGTCATTTCACTCTTAAACCCTGGATAAGCAGGAGAGGAAATAATAAAAAGCTCATCTTGCATAAACGGGTGAATCAATAGCTCTTTGTCATTTGTTTGGCCTTCGATCAACCCGATGTCTACCTGAAACTGCCGCACATGTTGAACGATTTCCTCTGTATTTCTAATAATTACTTTCAGTTCAAGCTTCGGAAAATCCTTTTGAAGTTTAGATAGAAGAGCAGGCAGTATATACTCGCCGATGGTAAAACTTGCCCCTATGACTAATTCTCCCTGGACAGAATGATGGTGCTCTAGAATATCTTCCTTTGTTTTCTCATAAAGGGAGATGATTTGTTTGGCACGATTATACAGTATGTTTCCGGTAGGGGTAATTTGAACATGTTTAGGAGACCGTATAAATAATTCGGTTTGAAACTCCTTTTCTAAATTTTTAATATGCAAACTTACACTGGGCTGAGAAATGTGACGTGCCTCGGAGGTTTTTGTGAAATTTTTTAATTCCGTAAGAGTCACAAAGGTTTTTAAAGCATCATAATACAACGAAATTCCCTCCTTATTATTAATAATACTAATAGTATCAATCATTTATATGTATTTCACTAATGATTCTCCTTTTTATAAAGTAGAGGTAACAGCAGAAGATAAGGAAGTGTCATCTATGAGTATGGCGACTGAAGAGCAGCCAAAACAACGAAGAATAATTGCTTTTATGAAAGGAATAGGCATTACATTATTTATAGCAATTGCGGCAAAGTATTTATCTGGCTTTCCTTTCTTGTCTATTATGGGACAGCTAGTGATAGCAATTATCCTCGGGATGGTTTGGAGATCACTATTTACCCTGCAGCAGGATCTCCAGCCAGGTGTGTCTTTTTCAAGTAAAAAGTTACTTAGGGCAGGGATCATTCTTTTAGGAATGAGATTAAATTTAGCAGATATTTATCACGCCGGGACAAGCGTATTTGTTATTGCTGCCATCAATATTGTATTTGCATTACTAGTTGTTTATGGATTGACCCGTTTGTTTGGGGTAGAGAAAAGACTTGGCCTTCTTACAGCATGTGGTACGGCAATTTGCGGCGCAGCTGCGGTTGTTGCGATTGCTCCACAAATAAAGGCTAAAGAAGAGGAAACGGCAGTAGGTGCAGCTACGGTTGCTTTATTAGGAACTATATTTACATTAATCTATACAGGATTATATTCTTTCTTGAATCTATCTGAAAAAGGATATGGTGTATTTGCCGGCGGAACACTGCATGAAATAGCTCATGTCATTGCTGCTGCTGCTGTTGGAGGGGAT
>JAPSKP010000080.1 GCA_031181585.1 Lysinibacillus sp. | reverse complement strand
TAGGTCCTCCACTTCCGCACGTGTGATAGGCTGCTTATAGGCAATAATCGCCAATACTTCAAGCGAAGCCGATGTCAGCACTTGGCTTGTTGGATTTTCGACAAGCTTTTTAATCGTGTCGGCTACGGACTGCTTTGTGGCCAGCTGGTATGTACCCGCTAACTGTTTGATTGTGATGCCATGATCCTCTGATTCATTATATTTCGTCTCAAGCTCACTTAGTCCAGCTTCAATATCAATTACTTCCACATCTAAATATTGTGCAAGTTGGCGCGACGTCATACCATCATCCCCTGCAACAAATAATAATGCTTCTATTCTACTCATCAAGTTCTTCGAGTCCATCGCCAATTTCCTCCTTTTGCAGTAATACGGTCAGTTCTTCGAAGTTGTTTGTCTGCTCTACAAAGACGACTTGGCGTTTCATTAATTCTAGCAATGACAAAAATGTCACGATCAGCGTTTCCTTATCCTCAAACGGGAATAGTTCTGTAAACGTCGTGCGGCCGCCGTTTTTTTTCAATCGTTCCACTACCGCAAACATCTGATCCTTAATAGAAATTTCCTGCCTTGCAACACGTGTATTAAGCGGTTTTTTCAGCTGTTTACGACGAAGCAGCTTCTGAAATGCCGACAGCATATCATAGACATTGACCTCTGCCTCAAACAGTACGGTCTGCTCAGGCACGGCATATTCCGAAAGATCCGCAGGCGGTCTTGTATAAACTTGGGCCCGCTCCTCTTCGAGTGATTGCAGGTTTGTCGCTGCCTCTTTGTACTTCTTATATTCGATTAATCGCGTTACGAGTTCTTCACGCGGGTCAGGGCCTTCTTCGAGAAATTCGGCGTCCTCCAGCTCTCCCTCATGGATAGGAAGGAGCATCCTGCTTTTTATCGCCAGGAGCGTTGCCGCCATGACCAAATACTCGCTCGCTTCATTCAGCTCCAGCTCCTTCATCGCATGGATGTGATCGATATACTGTGCTGTCAGCTCAGCCATCGGAATATCGTATATATCAATTTCCAATCGGTGAATTAAATGCAATAATAAATCGAGTGGACCTGTAAATGCTTCTAGTTTCACTTCATAACTCATTTGTATGCCACCTGTCGTTTGTATATAAATGGTTCAATCATAGTATAGAGGAAAGGTGATTCATTTGCCATATACCCATCCATTGTATGTCGATTATTGTACATATTTTAACGGCAATCAGGATTATTTTGAATGCCACGAAGTACTGGAGGAGTACTGGAAAGAGGCTGCACCTGGTGATAAAGATCATGTCCTTGTCGGTCTTGTACAGCTTGCTACCGGCATGTATCATTGGCGACGAGGCAACTTCAATGGCTCTGCAAGAATTTTAACAAAATCTCTTCACAATCTTCAACGGAATCGGTCCTCCGACTTTTTACAGCCATTAGATGGTAGATTGTTAGAAGAACAATTATCGGACGCTATTGAAGCAGTCAACCAGCGAAAGCATTTTCAGCCATTTAAGCTGTCTATCCTTGATCCAGAACTAGAAGAAACCGTCACGTCAAAAATAGCCGCGCTTCCTTATGAGAATGAAGAGTTTCTTCTCCATAAACATATGCTGCGTGACCGGAGTGAAGTACTCGAAGCGCGCGAGGCAAAAATAGCACTAAAAAGAAACAGAGAATAATCGTTGTTTTTTTATTCTCTCATTCTCTTATATTTACCGTCGAATAGTAACTCTGCTGCCTCCAGCGTTTCTTCCATAATAAAAAGGATGGCTCAAAATTGAGTCATCCTTCTTTTAAGATTGGCATGCATTTTTGTACAAAAGGCTCGGTTTCATCGTTCGGTTTAATCTCCGTAAAGAGATTCAGATCACGCAGCTGCTGCAGCATTTCCAGAGCTACGCCTTCTCCCCGATACGATGGAACAACGGTAATATGCTGAATCGTCGCTACAGTATCTTCCGTTTGTACGCCGATAATGCCAACATACTCCTCGTCCTCTTTCCATAAATAAAGCATCCAGTTATCCAGTTGTTCATATTGCTGAATTGTTTCCATTAATCGCCGAACATCCTTCTCCTGCGGCATGAAGGATAACAGTCCCATGGCGATTTTTTCAAGTGCTTTTTTGTATCGTACTAGCATTGTCATATTCCCTCAATTCTACCACTGCACATCCTACCAAAACTGCTGAGGAAATGCAATATCACAATTTTCCAGTTGGCAGTCTGTGGCCTTCATTACAGTAAAACGGATTATTCTCCGTTGAAAACCGCAATTAATGGACTGATGACATAGATAAATAACAGTGCCCAAACAATAACACCTACAAATAAACCAAGGCCCCATTTCGCCTGTCTTGATAATTTCAAAGCTTACTCACCCTTTTTCAATGTTAACGGGAGATCATTGGCTACGATATCTTCATAGCTTTCGCGCTTAATCACCAATTGGTGCTCGCCTGCTTCAGCAAAAACGACAGCTGGGCGTGTTACGCGATTATAATTGGAAGCCATTGAATATCCATATGCCCCTGTACAGAACATCGCTAAAATATCCCCAGCTTCTGCCTGCTGCAGAGCTGCATCAATTATTAGCTTATCGCCTGATTCACAAAGCTTACCTGCCACCGTGTAGGTAGCATTCTTTTCCTTGTCTGCTTTGTTAGCAATGATTGCCTCGTATTTTGCATCATAAAGGGCTGGGCGGATATTATCGCTCATTCCTCCATCGACTGCAATATATTCGCGTATACCTGGCACACTCTTATGTGAACCTACTGTATAAAGCGATGTACCTGCTTCTCCTACAAGCGAGCGGCCCGGCTCAATCCAAATCTCCGGCATTGTTAATTCTACCGCTTCTGCTTCTGCTTGTACAGATTTAATCATTTCCTCCACGTAAACATGAGGCTCAAGCGGCTTATCTTCTTCCGTATACCGGATACCAAAGCCGCCGCCGAGGTTGAGTACTGAACATTCAAATCCGTGGTTCTGTTTCCAGTCGCCCATTTTTTTCATCACTTTCTCCGCTGCCAATGCAAATCCGTCCGTTTCAAAAATTTGTGAACCGATATGGCAGTGCAGACCAAGCAAGTTTAAAAATTCATGATCCTTCACTTGAGCAAAGGCTTCATCTGTCTGTCCACTATTTAAATCAAAGCCGAATTTCGAATCGGCTTGACCTGTTGTAATGAAGTCATGTGTGTGGGCTTCTACTCCAGGTGTTACACGAAGCAGAATATTCATCTTTTGCTGTCTTTTTTCTGAAATCTCCTTTAATAATGAAATCTCATGGAAATTATCCACAACGATACAGCCGATTTTTGTATCGAATGCCAGTTCTAGTTCCACTATAGATTTGTTATTGCCATGGAAATGGATGCGCTCTGCGGGAAAGCCGGCCTTAATCGCTGTATAAAGCTCTCCGCCGGATACTACATCCAATGAAAGGTTTTCCTGTGCAGCCAGCTGATAAGCAGCGACACATGCAAATGCCTTTGAAGCATACGCTACCTGTGCCGTCACGCCCAGCTTTTCAAAAGTATCTTTAAATCCACGTGCGCGCTTACGGATAAGCGCAGTATCGTATACAAATAGCGGTGTACCGTACTGTTTTACCAGTTCCACTGTATCTACGTTACCAATTGTTAAATGCCCATTCTCTATTTTCTGTGTCCCATATAAATGCATCTTTTTCTCTCCTCACTGAGAAAATAGCAGACGCTAATTTTCTCAAAAGTCACAAAATATTATATGTGAACTTTAACATAGTGAAGAAGGCTGCGCAACGTATGTTTATACATCACAATCAAAATTATGCATAAATATTTAATTTCCAGACATGTTTATTCATTAGCGTTTCCGTTTCTTCGAGCCGACAATATATGGTCTCAGCGCGTCGTCTGACATTGGGAAACGAATCATTACCCGTGCAAATGCTTTTGGGAAGAATGGAACCAATGGCCATAAATATGGAATTTGCATTGGACGTAATGCATATAAATACAGGAAAATCGCTAGGCTTCCAAGGAAGAAGCCATTTGCAGCAAAGATTGCCGTAGCAGCAAGCAGAAGCTGCCTAAATACTTTCATCGAAATACTTAATTCATAATGAGGAATGGCGAATGTCAAAAGTGCCGTAATTGCGGTATAAAGAATTGCCTCTCCTGTGAACAACCCAACATTGATCGCAATATCCCCGATCATAATCCCCGCAATCAACCCCATCGCTGTAGATAATGGAGAGGGTGTATGAATGGCGGCAATCCTCAAGAACTCAATCCCTATATCCGCCAAGACCAACTGCAAATATAAAGGAATATGCGATTCTTCCGATACACCGATAAAATCAATCTTATCAGGCAGAATTTCGGGATTTGTTGCCATCAAATACCAAAATGGTAACAGGAAGAGACTTAAAAAGGCAGCCATATACCGCAGTCCCCTCATAACTGTTCCAATTAATGGTGCCTGCCTGTATTCCTCAGCATGCATAAGTAAATGAAAAAGAGAAACAGGCATAAGCATTACAGATGGCGAGGTATCTACCACGATGGCAATATGTCCCTCCAGCAAATGTGCTGCTACAATATCCGGCCGCTCCGAGTAGCGGACAAATGGTACTGGGTTGTATTTCTGCTTAAAGATCCATTCTTCAAGCGATTTATCTGCCATTGTCAGGCCATCGTGATGAATCTGCTCGAAGCGCTTTTTAATCCATTCTAAATGCTCCTGATTGACAAGATCATTCATATAACAGACAGCCACATCGGTCTTGCCCATTGTTGAAATTTGCTGCAGCTCAAACCGCAGCTGAGGACTCCTAATACGCCGTCTGATCAGCGAAGCATTGATAATGATATTTTCCGCAAAACCATCTCGCGAACCACGGATGACCCGTTCATTATCAGGCTCTTCCGGGTTACGTCCTGGATAACTCCGAAACTCTGTCGTATAGGCAAACCCGCTTTTTGTAATAATACCGACCTGTCCGCTTAATACAAAAAGCAGGAATTTTTCCGTCGATACCGACGGGGTAATACTTTGGAAATTGAAGTGGGCATAAAAGTATGCCTCCTCATCTTCAATATCATCATGATGATTATGCTGTAAATGAACGAGCATATTGGCAAGATTTGCATTATCGACCAGTCCGCTGACATACACAAGCAGCGCAGGAAGCTCTTGAATATATACGTCCTGCATAACTAAATCGAAAGATACGTTCTTACCGAATTGGTCTTCACAAAATTTGCGTCCTTCTTCTAATGATGTAAATAGTTGATTTGTCATTTATGCACCGTCTTCTTTGTTGTCGCTTCCATCCAGACTTTCAACTGCGCCAGTATCTTTTTCTCAAGACGTGACACTTGTACTTGTGAAATCCCTAGGCGTTCTGCAATTTCCGTTTGGGTCAAATCCACAAAATAGCGTAAGTAAATGATGGATTGTTCCCGCTTACCAAGACGTTTGAGCACCTCCTTTAATGGAATATAATCAAACGGCAGCTGCGATTTATCATCGCGCATTTGATCCATCAATGTGACAGAATCCCCATCGTTTTCATATAGCTGTTCATGAAGGGATGCCGGGTCGCGCATGGCGTCAGTCGCCATGATAATGTCATCAACCGAAACTTCCAGCATCTCTGCCAGCTCTACCATAGAAGGGGGTTTTTCATTGGTCTTCATATAATTTTCTGTAGCATGCCGGATTTTGAAGTTCAGCTCACGGATGGAGCGGCTTACCTTTACCATCCCGTCATCTCTTAAAAAGCGCTGAATCTCACCAATAATCATCGGTACAGCATACGTCGAAAACTTCACTTCATATTTCAAATCAAACTTATCAACAGACTTCATCAGGCCAATACAGCCAATTTGAAATAAATCATCCAGCTCAATACCACGGGACGAGAAACGTTGAACGATAGACCAGACAAGTCGGGTGTTACCCTCGATCATCCTTTTTCGCGCTGCATCATCGCCATTTTGCGCCCGTGCAATCAAATCTCGCATTTCTTCCTGTGTCAATAACGTTTCTGACGGCTGTTCGATTGTCTCCATCCCCCTAATTCATCACATCGCTATAGCCTGGATGGGCGAAAATTTTTTTGTAAAGGTAATCGTCGTACCATGTCCTATATGTGATTCAATCGTGAATTCATCCGAGAAGCTTTCCATAATCGTAAAGCCCATACCAGAACGCTCCAGATGCCCTTTCGTTGTAAACAACGGCTCTCTTGCCGACTCGATATCAGGAATGCCGCGCCCCTCGTCTTTAATCGAGACGCTTAACACTTCCCCGTCCAGAATAGCGTGGACCGTTACCATGCCATACGCACCGTCATAGCCGTGGATGATCGCATTTGAAACAGCTTCCGACACTATTGTTTTACATTCAGCCAATTCTTCAATCGTTGGGTCAAGGTGTGCAATAAAACTCGTAACAGCAAGCCTTGCTAAACTCTCATTTTCGCTTTTTGCTAAGAATGAAAGGATCATTTCGTTATCCATTTACAATCCCCCTCGCCTGTGAAATTGCTATTTCTTCTCCCCCATGCATCATATAAGCAGCAAGTCCAGAAAAACGGAAGATTTTTTCCATGGTTGGTGAAGGATTTAAGATGATTGTACGGCCGCTTACCGCATGCAGCTCTCGCATACGTCCTAAAATTAACCCTACACCAGCGCTGTCCATAAACTGTAAATATTCTAAATTCCAAATAAGTGTTTTTAAATCTCCTTGCAGAATTGTCGAAGAAATTTGAGATCTCACTTTTTCTACTTCATGGTGATCAAGCTCACCGTATAATTTAATAATCGCTACTTCATTTGGATACATTGTAATTTTACATTTCATCGCTTCTCCTCCTTCGTCTCCTTGATTTCGAGAGCAGGAGATAATCTCCTTTCCAACCGACAAAACTAGTGTTCATTCTGCGAAAGTAGTGCTTAATAGACAAAGGGTTTACTGTCAGTATAGGAAGGCTTTTCTATTTTTATACATTCGAACCGTTAATGGGGATAGAAAAGAATCGTTATAAGGACTATTAAATAAAATGCCCCATGTATACCTTTATAGAACACAAAAAAACAGGAGCGCACTCGCTCCTGTCTGAGTGAAGACAAAGTCACTTTTTGACTTTGTCTTTACGTTTTTTCAACTAGTTTGATAAAGGTATGTTTTACTCAGCCTGTCTTGAAAACGCTTGCCAGACAAGGCGCGCCGACGAGTGAAGACACGAATAGAACCTAAGTTCATGAGGGGACGAGCGAGGCAAGCAACGCTGGATGAAAGCGTTTGTCAACAGGCTGACCGGAGCGCACTCGCTCCTGTTAGATTATTAGGTTTTCTTGTTGAGCAGCTATATGCTTGCTATTACCGCCTGCAAACTTTGCACATTCTTTAAACGCGAAATGCTTACAGCCTAGACACTTCGGCAGCTGAATACGACGGATTGCTTCATTAATAGCATCTCCGGTATGATATAAGAAATTCTCCTCCCCGATTTCCTGCGATAGTCCGTTTGTATCTAGGATGGCTTTTAATGTCGGCTGTACACCTGTAATAAGCAGCGTACCACCTGATGTTTTGAAATCCCGTACGATATTCCGGAAGTATTCCTCTCCGGTCGTATCGATGAATGGCACTTTTCTCATCCTTAAAATCAATACTTCCGGCCGGTCATTAACAGCAGATAAAACAGCGCGCTCGAATGTCTGGGCCGCGCCGAAAAATAACGGACCCTCCACCGTATACATGCTGATCTGCGGGCAGTCATGTCCCTCCGTCACAATATGCGGGAGCACCTTTCCTTGCCCCGTACTATGATCCGGCAGCACCTTAGCTACAACGAGCATTTCACTCATCCGTTTAGCAAATAAGACAATAGCCAGCCCAAGCCCGATTCCGACAGCAAGCGTAAGGCTTGTAAAGACTGTTAGCAAAAAAGTGGCGACAAGAACAAGAGAGTCTCCTGATCTCAATTTTAAAATATGGGCAAAATGATGACGCTCACTCATATTCCATGCGACGACCATTAATACAGGTGCAAGGCTTGCTAAAGGAATATGGACCGCTAATGGTGCCAGTATAAGCAAGGTTAGTAATACAAAGATCCCATGAATAATGCCAGACATCGGAGATACTGCGCCTGAACGAATATTCGTTGCTGTGCGGGCAATTGCCCCAGTTGCCGGGATACCACCAAAGAATGGTGTAATGATATTGGCAATCCCTTGTCCAATGAGTTCTCGGTTACTGTTGTGTTTGCTATTTGTCATACCATCTGCTACTACTGCTGATAATAACGACTCAATCCCGCCAAGCATAGCGATGACAAAAGCCGGTCCAAGCAATGAATAAATGACTTCCCATGTCACATCTGGCATACGGAATTGCGGTAATGTCTGAGGAATCTCCCCATAAGTAGAACCAATTGTAGCTACTTGTCCGTTAAAAAAAATAGCTGTCGCAACAGCTGATACAATGATCCCCACTAAAGCACCTGGTACTTTTGGTGCGATTTTCGGTGTCAGCAAAATCATCACCAAACTAATCAGTGCTACAAGGATACTCGCAAAGTTGAACGTATGAAGATGTACAGCAATGTCCTTCAATGTATCTAGTAAATATTCATGCTGTCCAAGTCCTGTCAGGCCAAGGAAATTACCGATTTGCCCTGTAAAGATGATGACAGCGATTCCGGCGGTAAAACCTACCGTTACCGGGCGCGGAATAAATTTGATAAGGGAACCCAATTTCAGTACCCCCATCAATAGGAGCAATATACCTGCCATAATCCCGGCAATTAATAAGTTTTCATACCCATATACGAGTACGATGCCGAGTAAGATCGGAACAAATGCCCCTGTAGGTCCACCAATCTGGTACTTTGAGCCACCTAGCAGCGAAATGAGTATACCAGCGATAATCGCTGTATAAATTCCGTACTCAGGCTTCACACCAGAAGCAATGGCAAACGACATGGCTAGTGGAACTGCAACAATCCCCACAATTGTCCCCGATAGTAAATCCTTTCTAAAATGGTTGAAAGTATAACCTTCAAACCGCCCCGTCCAAAAACGTCCCATACAACCCCTTCTCTTCCATAAATTTAAGAAAAAATAGCATTTTCGACAAAAATTCATCCTTATTATATCATATGAACTGTATTTTAAAAGAGAGCCTCATAAATTATCACGAGCAATTCCCCTGATTTTTAATATCCTAAAAAAATATATTAATCTAGTTTTCTTCTTTTTGTTGCTATATCAAAATAAATACATGTTGGTTCATATGGACTGAAAATAAAAAAAGCTCGACCTCTAATGAGATCGAGCTTTCGTAATTATTTAATTTGGAATGCTGCTGTTGCCTTTTCTGTCATTTCATCCGTTACTGGGATGTTTGCATACAGAATTGCCAAATTATCTCCTGCCTGAATGGAATCCCCTGTTTTTGCTATAATCTTGATCCCTGCATCGAAATCAAGCTTAGATTCCTTAGTTAGTCGTCCAGCACCTAGCATGACAGATAATTCACCAATTGCCAGCGCATTTACACTTGTAATCTGTCCAGAAGCCGTAGCTTTCACATGGTGTGTAACTGCTGTTTCCTTCGCTTTCAAGTCAGCAACGTTTCCGCCCTGAGCTTTTACGAATTCAAGGAATTTATCTTTCGCCTTGCCGTTTTCAATGACTTCACGTACTTTGACAGCCGCCTCTTCCTTCGAACAATCAGTAGCCAGCATGTACATTAAAGAAGCAACCTCTACACAATCCTCAACTAAATCCTTATGTGTATTTTTTACATTTCCACTCAATACGTCTAGTGCTTCTACTACTTCCACTTTATTACCGATAAAACGGCCTAACGGGTTGTTCATATCGCTTAATGTATAGACAATCTTGCGGCCAAAACGTTTTCCGATCTCTGCCATTTTGTCTGCCAGAACCTTTGCCTCTTCCTTCGTTTTCATGAAGGCACCATTCCCGTATTTAACATCAAGTACGATACCGTCTGAACCGCTGGCAATTTTTTTACTGATGATGGAAGATGCAATCAGCGGAATAGAATCAACTGTTCCTGTTACATCACGCAAAGCATATAGCTTTTTATCGGCTGGACAAAGATTGCCTGTCTGCCCTGCTACAGCGATACCATGCTTCTTCACATTCTCAATGAATTCTGATTGGCTTAGCTCCACATGGAAGCCTTCAATTGATTCTAGTTTATCTACTGTACCGCCCGTAATACCCAGACCGCGGCCGCTGAATTTTGCGACCGGTATATCAAGCGCTGCTAAAATCGGCGCAACCACTAATGTTACTTTATCGCCGACCCCACCTGTACTGTGTTTATCAACTTTGAAGCCTTCGATGTCCGAAAGGTCGATAATGTCTCCTGAGTTTACCATTGCCTCTGTCAGATAGAACATCTCTTCATCTTCCATACCGTTTAATCGGATTGCCATCAGCAATGAAGAAATTTGATAATCGGGAATTTCTTCTTTTGTATAGCCGTTAATGAAATATCGAATTTCTTCCTTTGTTAACGGCTGCTTGTTTTTCTTCTTTTCAATGATTGATAAAATATTCATATTAACACTCCCAGCATGCGAATTTAAAACGCTTCATTTCAAGGTTGACGACGCTTTCATAGTAGATGGCAAATTTCTATCGCTTATTTCAAGTCCGATAAGAAGCTTTTACCAAATTGCGGCGCAGCTACACCAAAGTTTTCGGCTACTGTTGCAGCAATATCCGCAAATGTTGTACGAAGCGGCAATTCAGCACCTGCTGCAAATCTTGGCGAATACACGATCAACGGTACATATTCACGTGTATGGTCTGTACCCGTAAACGTTGGATCGTTTCCGTGATCCGCTGTAATAATCAGTAAATCATCCTTCGTTAGCGCTTCCAAAACTTCTGGTAAGCGGCGGTCGAATTCCTCTAGCGCTTCGCCATATCCAATCGGATCGCGGCGGTGGCCGAAGTTGGCATCGAAGTCCACAAGATTCAAGAAGCTCATACCATGGAAGTCACTGCGAACTACTTTGTTCAACTGATCCATACCATCTGTATTGCTTTTCGTACGAATTGCTTCTGTCACACCTTCGCCATTAAAAATGTCGGAAATTTTTCCGATGGCGATCACATCAAGATCCGCATCCTTCATTTCATTCATCGTTGTACGCCCGAATGGAGAAAGCGCATAGTCGTGACGATTAGATGTACGTTCAAAATTGCCAGGCTCTCCAATGAATGGACGGGCAATTACCCGGCCTACTAAGTATTCAGGTACAAGTGTGAGTTCACGAGCAATCTCACAAATTTTATACAGCTCATCAAGCGGGATTACTTCTTCGTGTGCTGCAATCTGTAAGACCGGGTCAGCAGATGTATAAACAATGATAGCACCTGTTTCCATATGCTCTTTCCCATAGTCTTCAATAACAGCTGTTCCGCTATACGGCTTATTGCAAAGCACTTTGCGTCCTGTACGCATTTCTAACTCTGTGATTAATTCAGGCGGGAACCCGTCTGGATACACTTTAAAAGGCTTGTCGATATTGAGACCCATGATTTCCCAGTGACCTGTCATCGTATCCTTTCCGACCGACGCTTCCTGCATCTTTCCGTAATATGCTTTTGGTGGTTGTGCGGGTTCAATTCCTTGCAGCTTACGGATATTCGATAATCCTAAAGAACCCATTACTGGCATGTTCAGCCCGTTCATTTCTTTTGCAATATGCCCCAGTGTATCAGAGCCGGCATCTCCGAATTTTTCAGCATCCGGCGCCTCGCCAATACCGACTGAGTCCATAACGATTACATGTACTTTTTTAAATGAATTCATGACTTTTACGTCCTCCTCTTTCCTACCTTTTCATTTTATCAAAAAACTTGAATAAATAAAGGTCAGACATCCGACGCAAGAAATTTTTTTCAATATTTTTACCGTTTTTATTCTCAAGCACGCGGGTGGAACTGTTTATATACTTCAGATAAACGTGTTTTGCTGACATGCGTGTATATTTGAGTCGTCGAAATATCCGCATGTCCTAACATTTCTTGAACGGCACGTAAATCCGCCCCGTTTTCAATCAAATGGGTTGCGAATGAATGCCGTAGTACGTGGGGTGTCAGCTCTTTTTGAATATTTGCCTTTTGCGCATGCTGCTTAATCAGCTTCCAGCAGCCCTGTCTTGTTAATCTTTTCCCTCTTTGATTAATAAATAACGCACTCGTCTTCGGGTAACTTCCCTGCAGCTCATAACGGGCACGCTCTAAGTATTTGCTCACCGCATTCAGTGCGCCGCGTCCTAGTGGAACGATGCGCTCTTTACCACCTTTACCGAATACACGAACAAAGCCCATCGTCAGATGAATGTCTTCTATATCCAGCTCGATTAGCTCTGAAATCCGCATACCTGATGCATATAATAATTCCAGCATTGCCACATCGCGAATCCCTTGGGGTTTTGATCGATCTGGCGCAGCAATCAATGCGTCCACCTCTTCAATTGACAGCACTCTCGGCAGCTTCTGTTCCAGCTGCGGCATTTCAAGATGAACTGTCGGGTCAGTTGTGGTCACCTTTTCGCGCAGCAGAAACTGATGGAAAGAGCGAATCGACGAAATGTGACGGGCCACCGTACGCGCTGTCTTCCCGGTATGCCGCAAATTTTCCAGATGCAGAAGGATGTTTCCACGGGTTACCTCGTTAAAATTTTTCAGCTGTTGCTCTTCTAAATGCGCTGCATATGCCTCCAAGTCTCTCCGGTAAGAGGCCAATGTATTCGCGGAAAGTTGTCTCTCCACACGGATAAAATGAATATAATCTTCTATTGGATATGTAAATGCGTTCACCGTTTCGCCCCCTGTTCGTACTTATATAATATCTTTTCCATAAAGATGTAAACTACATTTTAAAAGCCTTATAGTATGCATTCTACTATAAGGCTGTTTCCTATATTTTGTCTATTATCTCCTACGCCTCTTTCCCCTGCCGGTACTTATAAATCAAGCAGCTTGGAAGGTACTAGGATGACGATATAGCCGATTAACGTAACCTTGCCTTTCCCTGTTCAGAGAAAATAAAAAGAACAGCCCCCTCAAGCTGTTCTTTCTCTGTGAGTTATTTATTCCTCTTCCCCGTTATCCTGGCAACGGTGGCAAATCCCGTGGAATGTCAATCTGTGATCTTTAATGATAAAATTCCATCGCTTTTCTACAATCTGTTCTACATCTTCCAGTAAATCTTCCTGGATCTCATCTACTGCACCACACTCGATACAAACTAAATGATGATGGAAGTGTGCGGCACCTTCTTGACGTAAGTCATAGCGCGATACGCCATCACCGAAATTAATTTTATCGACAATTTTAAGCTCCGTCAGCAGCTCTAATGTTCGATACACTGTAGCAAGACCAATTTCAGGTGCCTTTTCTTTTACCAGCAGGTAAACATCCTCAGCACTTAAATGGTCCTCCTCGTGTTCGAGCAGAACTGCTACCGTCGCCTCTCGCTGTGGCGTCAGCTTATAGCTAGCACTATGTAATTGCTTTTTAATTCGATCAATACGGCTCTCCATGTGACGCCCTCCTAAACTCTCTTTATTATACCAAATGAGCAAAACTTATTACAAGATAATGATTTATTTTAAAACATACGAAATGACTACAATTTCCAAGAAAAAGATGACGCCGATAAATAATAAGAGGATACCGCTCTCCCGAATAGAAAAACGCTCCTTCTTTCTTGAGGCTTTATGTGTCGCCACTAAATATTCACAAAATACGACAAGCATAACGATATACAAGAACTGGAATGGGAACCACCAAAGTCCGTAAGCGAGCAATTCATTTTTTTGCGCGAGTAAATACACCGAACTGAACCCAAAAAAGCATGTTCTAATCGCAATTCCTACTTTTGCAATGCTAAAAAAATAAGGATGCGTTGCAAATAATAGCACAATACTTATAAAAATAGCTATTGGAATGATTGATTCTACCAGTGTAGGCGTTGATTCGAATAAGAGACGCCTGTCCAATATTTTAATAACTTTTGTTGCCTGGTCAAGTGAAAATAATTGAAAAAATGCAACGCCCGCTATAAAGCTGACCGTAATCATCGCTGTATTTTGCCATAAAATACTTTTTCGCATTTCGTCCCCCCTTGTCCTACACTGTATGCTCAGACAAGAGGGATATGACTAGTTTTTAAAAGGCCTTTTAATTGAGATTTTCATAGAATGGCAATATCTATTCCACTAGTGCTATCTATGTCCTTTACTAATTTCTCAGCCTTGCATTTTTAACCATAGAATAGCGAAAGCGGTTTTGGCATCAAAGATTTTCTGCTCTGCTACCATCTGTTCGCCCTCTTCCACTGTAATCTCCATTAACTCTACGAATTCATCCTCATCCATAGCAGCCCGATTTTCAATTTGATATAAATCACGTGCCACAAATAAATGAATCACTTCATCTGCAAAGCCAGGAGATGTTGCAAAAGATTGAAGGTATGTCAGTTCCTTACAGCCGTAGCCTGTCTCTTCTTCTAGCTCACGGGCAGCCGTTGTTGCCGGCTCTTCTCCTGGTTCTAGCTTTCCAGCCGGGATTTCAATGATTGACCGCTCCAATGCTTTACGGTACTGCTCTACAACTACAAGCTTTCCTTCGTCTGTAATGGCAATAACAGCTACCGCTCCTGGATGATTGACTATTTCCCTTTTACCCGTTTCTCCATTCGGTAATGTAACATCATCTACCTTTAAAGAAATGATTTTTCCGTTATAAATCTCTTTAGAACCGATCGTTTTTTCTTCAAATTTTTTCATTTGTTGGACCTCACTTGTCGTTATGATTGATTTCATTGTAACATTAGAAAAAGCACGAACAAATAGATAAGGGGGCAATATTGATGAAAAAACGTACACTTGGCAAAAGCAGCCTGGAAATATCTGAACTGAGCTTAGGCTGCATGTCGCTGCCACCAACGATTGACGACGCACGCCCTATTGTAGAAGCAGCACTTGACGCCGGAGTTAATTATTTTGACACAGCCGATTTGTATGATAAAGGAATGAATGAAGAAGTGGTTGGAGCCGTTTTGGCACCTTACCGCAAAGACATCATTCTTGCAACAAAAGTCGGTAATCGATGGACAGAAGGCACAGAGAGCTGGACATGGGACCCCTCTCCCACTCATATAAAACAGGGGGTAAAGGAAAGCTTGCTTCGCTTGCAGACAGATTATATTGATGTATATCAACTGCACGGCGGGACAGCAGATGATCCGTGGGAGGAAATTATCTATACATTTGAAGAGCTGAAAAAAGAAGGGTTGATTCGTGAATATGGTATTTCTTCCATCCG
>JAPSKP010000079.1:12260-15558 GCA_031181585.1 Lysinibacillus sp. | reverse complement strand
CAACAGGCGAAAGCAATGGACATTAAAAAAGATGACTCCGGCTACTTACCGAAGTCATCTCATTGCGGCTTAACCACAACCTAGATCCCTTTTTATTAAACTGTCTACAAAATAGGGCGCAGTTCATCAAAGGTGACCGGCCTTTCTTTTGTAAACTCAATTTTAAGGGGGTATTACAATTTACCACTCTCCCCTTCAACATAAACCCTTGAATGAGCAGTTTAAAATAAACATATGGTTTACTATATAATAGTACGCCAAAAGGTCTTTTAACTCCCAGAAAGCTATCATGGGATATATGTTTTACCCCGATTACGATCAGCAAATAACGTGGATATCCAAAAGGATTGATCATACGGGAGGACAGGAATATGCATATTGTTAACTGGGTACTGCCCGGAGTACTTATCATCACGTTTACGATTGTTGGCTATGGAAAATTATCTGGTGCGCGTGCTTATCATTTTGCCTTTATCAGATGGCGTCTGCCACAATCATTCCGAATCATTACAGGAATAATAGAATTATCAGGAGCATTTCTTTTAATCATTGGCATCTGGTTTCATACTTTTGCGTTTATCGGTTCGTTTCTCCTGCTTATGGTCTGTATAGGTGGTTTGCTCGTTCACCTTGTCAGTAAAGATCGTTTTGAGGATATGGCCCCCATTATGCTGCTTGGTCTGATTTCTATTATCTATATTGCTGTATTATTGCTTTGATTTTTTCTTATTAACTCTGGAAATCTCAAAAATGAAAAAATCAGCTGCTTTTCATCGCAACTGATGATAGATTTAGAGTTACCTTCACTTTTTCGTCTATTTCTTAGCCTACTACCTCTCAAAATTGAGGATTGTCCGCTTATCATTTCCTCAAGCTAAAAATATTTTTTGGCCAGCAACAGCCCATTGTTGGTCAAGCATATTCACCCTCTACTAATACATAGGGATTTTGACGTTAATGGCATCTCCGAATGCTTCGTAATTTTGATCATAGGCAGGTGCTACATTCAGCTCAATAACAGCAATATCATTTGGGTCCGCCTCAAAATCTACTGCTACTAAACCTTGCTTTTTTTCATTTGCATTAAATGCTGAACCAAATTGGTTGGATAGCGCCGGATGAAAGCTGGACTTTTCATTTGTATCCGACTGAATTTTAGCATCATCAATTCGGAAGTAAACAGGTACCTCTCCTTGATTAAGGACTTCCATATTCAGTAAAACAATTGTCGAACGATCAAGCCCACCAAACGAGTTCTTACTAGTTTCAGTGGCAGGAATCAGCTGCTCCAGCCTTACATGCGTAACAGTCAGCTTAATTGGACCTGAAGAAGCGGAATATTTCACTTCTCCTGAATCGAATAAAATGTTGTGGTTCCCTATTTCATCAGTCAATGTTTTAACTCCTATCGGAGAATCTATCTTTTCGATGCTCGGCTCTTCAGATGATTTCTCTGCCAGCACAACGGATGTCTCCAACTTTCTTTCTTTATGTAATGAATTCTCGAACTGGTTGTCTTCGCGTAGCAAGAATAACGCTATTGTGCCAGTTATCATTAGGCATATTGTTATCATACCGCTTATAAGTAAAATCCGTCCTTTTCCTATGAAAATCACCTCGTATCGTAGTTCTATTATAATAGATATATCTATGATTCTATAGATAAAAATACTTAACAATTTTCTGTTGTATGCCATTAAAAATAAATAAATACAGTATTTTCTTATTATTTTATGATTTCAACATAAAATATAGCCATTTTTTATACATACTTTCTTCACAAAAAATCTACTTTTATGCATTGGCAAAGGTTCGTTTTGTTCAAATACTAGCAGGCAAACTCAAAAATACTGAGCTTGCCTTACCCACATAAATAATATGCTAAATAACTTTCAAATAAATGACAAGCTCTTGGCGGTATACGCCATCCTCTAAATAATGATCTAAATTGTGAAAATCATATTGATAAGTACCAAAAGGGAAAGTCACACTCTCCCCTTTTACAGCTGCAAGAAGCCCTGCAACGTCGGTAGATACCATTTCTAGAAGCTCCAGTCCAGTTTCAGTCACTACAAATATTACGTTCATTTTATCCTCCTTAAGCCCCAATAAATAAAGTTGACTGGGCAATTGCCAAAAAGAATGCTGCATCTTGCACAGGGCTATCCGGCAATATTTCCAGTGTCATCGAAAATAGATCCTTTTCTTCATGATAAACAGCAAGCCACCTCGCTACAACTGTCTCCCCTACTAAAAAGTTCGACCATTCTTCCATCTCTTTATCTATTTTCATATTTAATTGTTCGCCTTTGATAAATAGTTCCGGAACACCAATCCGCCAATTCTCATATGTAATGATAAATTGCTGGTTTGTTCGAAAATCTTTTCCTTCAAACCAAAGGCGCCCTTTTCGCTGCACCTTTCTGCAAACAAATCGCTCTTCTCCTGAAATGCTTTTTACAACATACTTTAAAAAGTAACGGTAGTCAAAATAGGCATCCATCAACTTTTTCAACCCATTGTCATATACCCTGTTAATCGTATATACGTGTTGTCCATTCAGGTGAACAGGAATATCTTCAGTGGAATTTAGCTTCCCTGGTACTTCATACAAATAAGTATTCATATAGTCAATCCTTTAAAAAATATAGTTGAGTTTGTTCCAAATCCGCGGTAGGAAATACTGCTTTTCATCGAGTTTTTCTCGTTTCTCACTTGCCTCATCAGGATGGTTCGTAATGATCCCTTCTACATCATACTCTAGGAACTGCTGAATATCCCGGTCATCATTTACTGTCCATACAAAGAGCGGTTTATCCAATTCCTTTGCTCTTTCAACCAAGCTGTCTGTTACAAAGTATTGTTCAATCGAAACAAAATCAAACTCTGTTTCTGGAAGCGAACCGACATTTAATGCATACACAGCGCCTACCTTTAATCGCGGCTCCAGTTCTTTTACTTTTTTAATAACAGGGAAATAGAGCGACTGAATATAATGTACATCTAGCGTTTCATATTCATCAAGTAATGTAATCAATTTCTCTAGCATATCCTCCGTTTCGTGCCCATGCGTCTTAATCTCGATAAGCAGCCGGATATTGAGTTCCTTGCTTTTTTCAAGCATTTGTTCTAACGAAGGAATATATTCACTCTTACCATCAGCCCATAGTTGTGTTTCCATCAGTTCTTTTTGAGTCAATTCATATACTTTCTCGCTTCTACCCGCTAGTCGTAAAAGATCTGTATCATGAAACACAACAAACTTTCCGTCTTTTGTTTGCTGGATATCAATTTCTAC
>JAPSKP010000079.1:0-12160 GCA_031181585.1 Lysinibacillus sp. | reverse complement strand
TAATTGCTGCGAAATATAGAAATTTTCCTTTTGCAGAGGATAATAATTCGTCTACGATAAAATGTGGAATCTGTAGGTTTTGCGTTATCGAAAGAGGCAATACCGAAGATATCAGGGGAATCACAAGCAATAAATATACAGCAAACAACAGTGTTTCAAAACTGATAAAATATAGTACTTTCTGATTCAATCTTTTCCACAATCCATATAATGAATAAGGGATCGCTCGTTGTTGATGATAGGCTAGCAACATTAAAAAACCCATCTCATAATAAACGAATAATAGAATAATCAAGACGATAAATGCAAGTAATACCAAACCTAGCGGATGGGTAACCAATTGCAACATATTCTGCTCTGTAATACTTTGAACTCCCATGAAATCAAGTATAAGAGAAAATAAGAGCGAAATGAGCGGTAATACAATAAATAATTGAATTAATCTAATTGCCGCAAATGTTCGGATATAATCTACCCGGTAATAATAAATATTTCGGAATACTAGTCTGAATAAGCGCTGTATTCGTTCCACAATCCCACCACCTTGTAACATGTCATATTGTACATTATTTCCTAGAATAATAAATGCAAAACCTTTTACTCTATCACTTGAGATAGCCAGCCACTTATCTTCAAATAAAAAAGTAGATAAAGCCCACATAAAAGGCCCTATCTACTCCCACCTTTTCATACATTTACTGTAGAAAAGAATTCATTATATAATGCTTTTAAAATTTGTTCTTCAAATTGACTATATACGCCAAATACCACACTTACCTCAGAAGAGCCCTGATTGATCATTTCAATATTGGCACCTGTAGAGGATATAGCTGTTGTAGCACGTGCAGCAAGTCCAGTATTATTACGCATACCTTCTCCTACCACCACAATCATTGAAAAACCATGGCGGAAATATGCATCATCTGCATGCAATTCTTCCTTTACACGACGTACAATACGTTCTTCCTTTTCTGGTGTTAATTGAATGGAGCGCATAATAACCGAGATATCATCCAATCCGGATGGTGTATGCTCATATGAAATATTCTCTTCCTCTATAATTTGAAGGAGTTTTCGTCCAAAGCCTATTTCACGGTTCATTAAATATTTTGATACATAAAGAGTCGAGAACCCGCTATCTGCTGAAATTCCAGTGACAGGACGGGCCTGTTCTGTACGAATTGGTACGATGCGCGTACCAGGTGCAGAAGGGTTATTTGTATTTTTAATGTTCACTGGGATACCTTGTTTATATACCGGCATCAATGCTTCATCATGGAATACAGCAAATCCTGCATATGACAATTCGCGCATTTCACGGTACGTTATCTCCTTAATTTCTGCTGGATTATTTATGACTTTCGGGTTTGCGGAAAATACACAGTCCACGTCCGTAAAGTTCTCGTAAAGTTCTGCACCAACTGCCGAGGCTAAAATTGAGCCTGTGATATCTGAACCACCTCGATCAAATGTACGCAGAACACCATTTTTTGTATATCCAAAGAACCCAGGGAAAATGACTACTTCCTCTGTATTCTTTAAAACACTAAGATTATCAAAAGCTTCCGCCAATGCAAATGTACGTTCAGGAAGATCATTCACGATAAGCGTGCCTTTCGGGCTTACGTATCTTGCCGGTATGCCTTGTGAATTGAAATATGCAGCAATGAGCTTTGCATTATTGTCTTCTCCGCTTGCTTTTATATTATCAATAAAAAGTTCCCGGTTTGACTTATCTCCCGCAACACGTTCTTCTAGATCTGTAGCAATAATTTCAGACATCATATGGTCAAGTCCTAAACCGACTGCTATATCATCGTAGCGTTTCACAACCGTCGCAATTTTCGCCTCTACATCACCGTTTATTAGGGCCGTCTCTGCTAAATCTATTAATAAGTCCGTTACTTTAATGTCTTCGCTTGAACGTTTTCCAGGAGCTGAAACAGCAACTACTTTTCGTTCAGGATTCGATTTAACAATGTTAAATACTTTTTTAATTTGTTCTGCATTTGCGACGGAAGTACCGCCAAATTTACATACTATCATTTCACCAGATCCTTACTTATAATGTTGTTGTACTTCTAGAAAAAACATTTGACTTTTCACAGTGTACAAACTATGCACAAAATAGTCAAGAGAATTCTCAAAATTCAAGCTAATAATCTACACCAAGCATGACCTATTTATGGACCCGTTTTTTTATTATATGTAATCTTGCTTTAAATAGTAAGCTATTTGCACTTACAAAAGCAAAAATTACATAATGGCTAAAAAATAGTACCAACACTAGGAAAACGCCTAAGGATGGTACTTTCAATACTACTTTTTTGGTTGTCTGATGGGCTTAAACACAAACTCTAGTTTTTCTCCTACGAGCTTGAGCTTTGCCTTCCCTTTCTTACCGCTCTTCCAAGTAAATTGAATATCCCTTGTCTCTTTCCCAGCCAGTAATTTTTTCATATCTGTTGGCGTTATTTTCCCCTTCATCATTGTTTTACTGATGAAGAATTTACATCCTTTGTTCGAACAGCTATACCCTTTAAATCCTTCTACAACCTGGTCTCCGCAGCTGACGCAGGTACCTATGATAACCACTTGCTTGTCCGGGACAGTCATTTCAAGGTTTTTCATCCTATCTGTTGTTTCCTGAATAAACTGCTTCATCTCGCCATAAAACTGCCGAGAATCGAGTGTACCATCGGCAATATCCTTCAACTTTTTGCTCCATATAGCAGTAAGCACGGGAGAGACGACATCGTGGCTGCCTAGGCTTGTAATGACATCAATGCCGAAATCTGTAGCCGCCAAGCTTTTGCCTTCACGTGACATCATACCAATAGAAAGTAA
Organism: Lysinibacillus sp.; assembly: GCA_031181585.1. Classification (GTDB taxonomy): domain Bacteria; phylum Bacillota; class Bacilli; order Bacillales_A; family Planococcaceae; genus Lysinibacillus_B. The sequence continues at coordinate 9,313 of JAPSKP010000079.1, read as the reverse complement.
CTTTTCAATAATCTCTGCCCTCGTTGCACTTGTTCCAATTCCTTCCGCATCCTTGAGGACGGCCTGTAGTTGCTTATCCTCCACAAAACGTCCCGCATGGAACATAGCATCGAGCAGTGTGCTATCTGTATAGCGTGAAGGGGGCTCTGTCATTTTCGAAAGTACTTGATTAGCCAATACGGTCAACCTATCTCCCTGTTGCATAGGTGGTAACGGCTTTTCTTCCTTTTTTTTATGAGAATCATATAATACCGTATAACCCTTATCGATGACAATATTTCCGTTTGCTTTAAAATACTCATTTCCGCAGAGGAGCATGACATTTGTTTTATCAACTACAAAAGGCGGGAGGAAGACTGCAAGCAGCCGTTTTACAATAAGGTCATATATTTTCATCTCGCCGGGAGTTAGTGATTTTCTTCCGACCGGTACATTAGTAATTGTAATGGCATGGTGATCGGTTAGCTTTTTATCGTCAACATAGCGTTTGGAATACATCACTTTTTGTATATGGGCCGGATTATTTAAAATAGCAGCCGTATTTTGCGCAAAGTGAGGGATGCTGGCCGCTGCCTTCAAATTGTCTGCAATTGTTTTAGCAAAGGCAGTCGGCAAATGTTTTGATTCCGTTCTTGGATACGTAATCAGCTTTTTCTCGTACAAACTTTGAGCTATTTTAAGTGTTTCCGAGGAAGTAAAGCCGTAAAACTTATTGGCCTCCTTCTGAAGCTCAAGAAGTGAATGTAAACTTGGTGCTAAAATGCTCTTTCGTTCTGTGTCGATATGGATAACCTTAGCAGTTTCTGTCAACTGTGCCTGGGCAGCCTGCGCTGCTTCAATTGTATCAAACTTATTTGTTTTAACTGTCGGATCATACCATAGGGCCTTAAATTCTCCTAAGTCAATTTCCAGCTGAAAATAAGGTGTTGGGATAAAATGACGTATTTCAAGCTCCCTTTTTACAACGATAGCAAGTGTAGGTGTCATAACTCGCCCGACTTTAATTGTTCGTCCGCCTCTTACAGTAGCAGCCCGTGTCAAATTTAATCCTACAAGCCAATCAAAAATCATTCGGTACATAGCTGCATTACGCAGGTTGCGGATGAGCTCATCATTTTCATCGATCAAATGCTCCAATGCCTGGCGGATGGCTGGATCTGTCGTTTGTGAAGTCCAAAATCGCTTCACCGGCAGTCGACAACCAGCCTTCTTATAAAAGGAATAAAAAATATTCTCCCCTTCCATCCCTGCATCGCAAGCATTTATTATAAAGTCGTACTTATTCGTCTTAATACTCGTTTCTATGTCCTTATACACTTTATATGCGCTTTTTTTTACACGGAATTCGTATTTTACAGGCATCATCGGCAATATGTCAAGACTCCATTTTTTCCACTCCGCATGATACTCATGAGGTTCCTTCAGCTCTACTACGTGCCCAACAAAAGAGGCAAAATCAATTTCATATGGCAAGCTCATTTTTTTGTATACTTTTTGTATGTCGCGCATTAAGGATGGCTTCTCGGCGATTAGTAATGCCTTCATTTCAACGACCTCCTTTGAGGTAAGTATAATAAAGAACATACGTTTTTGTAAATGTCCATGTGGTAACTCAACATATTAAAAATGATTGAGTAAAGAAGGTTTTATATGGAAAGGTAAATTCATCTCAAACATCAGCTACTCTCCCTGTTTACCATAGGTATGCATATGGCTGCTATTGATCATGTCCCCACCTATGCAGCCTCTCGATCAGTAACAGCAACTTTGATGTAGCTGCAAATGTATGAATATATAGATAAAGCCCTCAGTGAATTTTGGATACACTCTTTTATTTCCCGGGCAACAAATCCTATTACAAAAAAATATCATTATCGATGAATATTACGTATTTTAGAGAAAATACTATATTAATCTAGATATCATTTCTAATAAAATGATATAATATATACGTAAAGGCAAGGGGGAAAACAATGAAACCTACAAAAAGAAATATCTTATGGATTGTTCCTATATTGATTATTGCTATCTTTTATTATTTTTACGGTCCAAAAGATACGATTCATGAGAACGAGCATATCAATCTAATAAAAAAACAAACATTAGTGGAAAATAGTAATTTAACGATTGAAGAAGCGTTCAATAGCTATTGCAGCAAAGAAGAATGGGTGTATTTCGAAACACAAAAAAGGCAAAAAGTTGTGGAATTTAAAGGAGAGTGCCCAGTAGAAGATAAGGTGCAGCCTGTAAATTTACAATTCCTTGTAGAAGAAGATGAATTTGTCATTGGTGTTTTGCTGCTAAACCATGTGCAGCAAACAGAGGAAGAAAGAGAAACATATATTCAAACAGTTTATAACCAAGAATAAACATATTGTCGTTTGAGAGATAGCGCTGTTGGCTACGGTTTATAGATCACTAGTTTAAAAATATCCACGGCTTACTAATCTTTCTATACTAATATAAATTTCAATATTTGTAACTAAGATCTATTCCACCCCATGGTTGTTCTTTAAATAAAAAACTGATTCGCCCGCTTTGATCTGACCCAAAAAAGTTAGACATGTTTAGTTAAGCAACTTCTAAGACCTGAGTTCGGTACTCCACCGGGCTTAGGTCTTTTAGTTTTTCTTTCATTCGTTTGTGATTGTAGGAGTGAATATAGTCTTTGAGTTCCTGTTCAAAATGTGCCATGGATTCAAATTCTTGTAGATACAGGAGTTCAGATTTTAATAAGCCAAAGAAATTTTCAATGACTGCGTTATCCAAACAATTGCCCTTATGGGACATACTCTGCGTAATCCCATGTTGTTTTATTGTTTGTTGATACTTTTTCATTTGATAATGCCAACCTTGATCTGAATGAAGAATAACTTGATCACCTGATTCGAGGCGCTCCAATGCTTGTTCTAACATATTATGGACTAGTTTATACACTGGACGATTCATTACCGTGTATGCAATGATTTCGCCATTACATAGATCAAGGACAGTGATAAATAGCGTTTCTCACCAAATAGATGGAACTCTGTCACGTCTGTTACCCATTTCTCGTTCATTTTTTTCGCTGTGGAATTGCGTTGTAATATGTTTGGGGTAATTTTTCCGACGTTACCTTTATACGAACGGTATTTCTTCATGCGGACTTCACACTTTATGCCAATGGCATTCATCAAACAGTTAATCGTTTTTGGATCAGGATGAATGCCGTATTTTTTTAGTTCTTTGGCAATTCGACGATAACCATAACGTCCCTTATGTTCATGATAAATGGACTGAATTGCGACTTTCACATCAACGTATTTATCAGTACAATTCAAACGCTTTTCCCAGTAATAATACGTACTGCGGAGTATATCAGCGACTTTGATTAATTCCACCACTTCATAGATTTTCTTTAGTTCAAAAATTACTTGCGCTTTGATTTGATTGGTAATTTTTCTTGCATTTGAACTAAAGTATTCAACTTTTTTAAGTACGCATTCTCCATTTCCAATTGTTTAATACGTGCTTCTAACGCCTCAACAGATCCTTCAGCTGGTTTTGATTTCGTTATTCTTTTTGTTTCTTTATTCATGGATGGACGCCCCTTTTTCTTAGTAACGAGGGTATCATAACCACCGGCCTCAAACTTTATCTTCCAATTCCGAATCATGCCAGGAGATGAAATATTAAATAGCGCAGCTGTGTCAATCGAAGATGTACCTGTCTCGTTCATATAATTAAGTACGTTCATTTTATAGTCAGCTGATTATTTTGTATAGGATTTTAAGAAAGTCTCTACACCATTTTTTTGATAACGGCGAACCCATTCACTTACAATCTGTTCTGACACTCCGGTATCTTTTGCGATTTCGATCATAGGTTCATTTCCATTTAAATATCGTTGGACTGCCTGAATACGTTGTTCAGCACTTACTTTGGCCATAAAAAAACCGCCCGTAAAAGTTAGATTGGTGTCTAACTTTTACGGGGCAGTTCAAGACGAATCAGTTTTTTTAATTAGCATCCATTATTTTTAATTCTAATTTTCGGATTTCAGTTAGCACTAACCGAATATGTTCCTCCAAAATAGAAACCTTTTTTGTGTCATCATCTTTTACGGATTCCAGTTGGTTTCGTTTTTGTACCAACTCTTCAAGCTGATCTAGCTTATTTAAATATTCAATACTTTTTTGCATGTAATCCCCTCCCATACGAAAAAACGAACCAGAAATATTCATTATATTATAATAATCACTTACCCCAAAAGCCTAACCGAAAAACCTGAAAAACTATTACTTTTACTCTAATTTTAACCACATTTGTCCTAGTCACTATTACTCAGCTGTTTTAGCTTTTTACGGAGCCGGTATTTTCTTTTTCGCAAAGCCTCTATAGAAATACCCAATTCTTTTGCTATCTCTTCATTTGTTTTTTGTTCTTCAAAAATGGCATGCAATAATTGTTTTTCCTCATCCGAAATTTGTTTAAACATGTTTTCTAATATAACGCTTGAAGTTAGCGATTCTCTGGTATTTTCAAGGTGAATAGAGAGTATTTCGTCAGTTGTTGGGACAAATAGAGCTTCTCTTTTGGCATAATATCTTAATGCATCAATCACATCGTATCGAATTTGATTATAGAGATACGCTTTAAACTTATATTTACTCTTATCATAGCTTGAATATGCCTTCCACAAAGCAATTAATGCAATTTGTCTATATTCATCTCGGTTTTTATAAATTTTGCAGTTGTTCAATACCTTTTCAATCATCGGATTCATCTCCTTAGCAAGCTGTTCAAACTCCATGTAATTTTCCTTTTAGAACATGCATGATCCGTTTTATTCCTAGGTAAATTAAACGTACAAAAATTTTCCAATACCTACAAAAAGCCTTTTTTCTTATTTCATTCAAAAACGGTCATTATAACTCAACTTCATTCATTAAAAACATAATTTTCTTAAAATTCCTTTAATTAAACTCTATTTTATGCTTTACTTTTACAAACCGAGTTGACAAAAGATATATTGTCGTGCATTCTTATACTCAAATATATAAAAGCATAGCGAAGACTAGTAAACGACACTTAGCTGCAATAGAGAGCGACACCCATAGGCTGGAAGGTGCGTGCACGCAAAAGACGTTGAACCTGCTTCGACCAAGCTCCTGGCAAAACCAGGCGCCGACTCAGCGTTATGAGATAAGTGGAATGCTTATGCATTCAATTTAGGTGGTACCACGGAAGCCCTTTTTCGTCCTATATAGTAGGCGAAAAAGGGCTTTTTTACTATCAAAAAAAGTATTAGAAAGACAGAGTCCTCCTCTGCCAAGGACTTTACACAATGGAGGCAAAATTGTATGGAACGTAAACGAATTGTTATAAAAATTGGAAGCAGTTCGCTGACAAACTCAAAAGGTGAGATTGATCAACAGAAATTTATGGATCATATCCAGGCAATCGCTAAATTAAAGGAGCAGGGACATGACATTCTACTTGTATCATCAGGTGCTGTCGCTGCAGGTTTCCGTATGCTCGGCTACTCTTCACGGCCAGTCACAATTAAAGGAAAACAGGCCGCTGCAGCTGTCGGACAAAGTCTTTTAATCGGGCGTTATACAGAGGCTTTTAGTGAATACAGCATTATACCCGCCCAGATTTTATTAACACGACAAGACTTTAGCGAGAAGAAACGTTATAAAAATGCTTATGCTACATTTGCAGAGCTTTTGGAACGCTCCATCCTCCCGATCATTAACGAGAATGACACCGTATCTATTACAGAGCTGACTTTCGGTGATAATGATATGCTTTCAGCGCTTGTTAGTGGACTCGTCCATGCAGATCATCTGATTATCTTGACAGATGTCAATGGACTGTATGATGCTAACCCATTGAAAGATCCAGACGCTAAGCGCATTGATCGGATTGAAGAAATAACGGATGAAATGCTTGGTTTTGCAAGTGGAGCGGGCTCCAAAGTAGGAACAGGCGGTATGCAATCAAAGCTTGTCGCTGCACGTTATGCGATGAATGCAGGGGTAAAAGTGTTCATTGGAAATGGTACAGGTGAAAATAAGCTTACGACAATTTTAGCAGGCAATGGTGATGGTACCTATTTTGAAAATGATTCATGTGCCATCCTGCCAATGAATAAACAATGGCTAACCTTAACAGAAGTAAGCGGAAAGCTATTTATTGATGACGGGGCTGTCAAAGCGTTGACGACCGGCGGCAAATCCCTGCTCCCTGCAGGTATCTATGCATTTGAGGGACATTTTGAAAAGGGCGATGTAGTAGAAGTATACGACCGCCATATTCTGATCGGCCGTGGAGAAACCCTCTATTCAAGTGAATCACTTGAAAAAGCAATGGGGAAACGGACTGGTGAATCGAATTGTCCAGTAGAAGTGGTCATTCATCGAAATAATTGGGTGCAAGTATAAGGAGGATATTATGAGTACAATCGTCGAAAACGAAGTAATTGAAAAAGGTAAACGTGCAAAGGCAGCTAGCTTTGTGATGAATACAAAGACAACTGCCGAAAAAAATGAAGCATTGCTTGCTATTGCAGATCAGTTAGTGGCTGATCAAAGACAAATTATTGCTGAAAATGAAAAGGATTTACACGACGGAAAAGAATCAGGCTTATCAACTGCTACACTTGACCGAATCATGCTGAATAAAGAGCGTATTCTCGCTATGAGCGAGGCTATCCGTCTGCTTGTAGATTTACCCGATCCTATCGGTGAAATATTGGAGGATATTACAAAGGAAAATGGACTTCATATTTTGAAAAAACGGGTCCCTCTTGGGGTCATCGGGATGATTTATGAAGCAAGACCGAATGTAACGGTTGATGCTGCCACTCTATCCTTAAAGACAGGCAATGCTGTCCTGCTGCGTGGTTCTTCGTCTGCCAAATTTTCAAATATGGCACTTGTGGCCTCCATTCACCATGCGCTGGAAAAGGCGGCATTCCCGCAGGATGCTGTATTACTAATTGAAGATACCTCCCGTGAAACAGCTAAAACATTATTCAACTTAAACGAATATTTAGATGTACTAATTCCACGCGGGGGAAAAAACTTGATTGACCTTGTAGTACGTGAAGCGAGTGTGCCGGTACTTGAAACGGGTGCCGGTAACTGTCATGTCTTCATCGATGCTTCGGCAAACTATGATATGGCGGCTAAAATTGTCTTAAATGCGAAGACACAGCGCCCTTCCGTATGCAATGCTGTAGAAAGCCTCCTTATCCACAAAGACTTTTTCGAAGTGAATGGTGAGCAGTTGTTAGCTATGTTCTCGGATGCGGGCATTAAAATATACGGTGATGAAAAAGTATGTAGTGTATTACCAGCAGCTTTGCAGGCAGCAGAAGAGCACTATGCAGAGGAGTTTCTTGACTTAACAATCAGTGCGAAGATTGTTGAAACAGTAGAAGAGGCAATCTTGCATATTAACCGATTTGGCACAAATCATTCAGAAGCAATCGTAACGGAAAACGCTGCGAATGCAGGAATGTTTCTAAATTCGGTTGATGCTGCAGCAGTCTATCATAATGCATCAACACGCTTCACGGATGGTTTTGAATTTGGCTATGGTGCGGAAATCGGAATTTCTACCCAAAAACTCCATGCACGTGGTCCGATGGGTCTTCCTGCTTTAACTTCTACAAAATATTATGTGTATGGCGACGGCCAAACACGTGGTTAATTCAATGATGCCGATGCATCACTGGGCATCATTGGCTGTAGCCAAACTCAGAGAAATTTGAGAAGGGTCTACAGTCTTTCTCTATATTAAAAAGCGACAAAGCGCCCTGTAAGGTCGAACTTACAGGGCGCTTCGTCAATACGCTGAGACGCGATATGATATACATAGCATTTTTCTTATTTTATTGGGATGTTAATCATTTTTGTGTAAATTTTATCGTAATAAATACTTTCGACATACAGCTTTTGCACTTCATCTGTCGTGTTAAATAGCAACGTACGCTCTTTGTTCTCAGTTCCCTCATTGTAGCTTTCCGTACCTATTAGTGGTGTAAATCCATTTTTTGTTTCAACGGACACTTGATCAAACATTACGTCGTAACTAGAGGAAATACGTATTTTAGTTTTCCCATCTGCAACTTGAACAGATAAAACTTCGAGCGTGACTGGTCCTAGCGAATATGTTCCTACTTGAGTCGGAATGGATTGTTTTACATGTTCCTTCCCATTAAACTGGCGAATTTCAATCATTAAGTTTTTAAGATTACTTGGGAGGGCTGCATAGTCGATTTCAAATTTATAGCTTGAACCAGTTGAGCTTTGCATTCCTGAGCCTAGTGCAGTTAACTCTTTCCCATCTGCTACTAATATGATTTTCGATAAATCATAGGAAATATTGCGGTCTGTTTTCTCCTGTAGCGTTCCCTCTATTCGTGTTGTTCCTTTTGTGGCATAAAGCGCTTTAAATTTTAATGAACCAAAATCATAAGTGAATGTTTCATTTAGTTGTTTTTTAATTGTCGTTGGAACAGCTTTATTTGCTTCATATGGGAATTCTACCGCATAGTGTTTATCTTGATAATTAAAATGGAACGTTAATTTTTTCGCAAATGCATTTACACTTTCAAATGTTTGCACACCTTTATTTACGGAGCTATCAAATACCCCGCTTTTTGGAGAAGCAGATGTAAAAAAACCTTTTATCTCATAAAAATTTATTTCTTCAAAAAAGGTTTCCCCCACCCCGGCAATGGAATAGTAAACCTCAAATTGATTACGATCCGACATAACCCCTTCAATCGTTAAAACTGAGCCGTCATCTAGATTAATCGATTTATTTATTTGCTGACCGTAGCCCTCCTGATAGAGCTGTTGAATTGTTTTACTCATTAACTCCTCATACCCTAATAAAGTTTTTCCGTAAAATGCCAGCGCCGAGTAATTCAACGAAGCAAATGCCAGGCATAAAACGGACACTGCGAGAAGCCAGGGCGTCACTCGCTTCTTTCTCGATGGAACTTCCGCTAATTTGCTTCGTAATCGTGCTTCAAAGTCAGCCGGTGCTTGCAATTTTTCGATTTCTCTCCGGTTTTCATCGAGCTCCTTCATCCGTTTCCCCTCCTAAGGTTTTGCGTAAAATTTTTAATGCATGAAATACACGGGATTTCGCCGTACTGACCGGCACATTCGTAAGCTCAGCAATTGTTTCATAGTCATAATCGAGTAAATATTTCATTTGCACCGCTTCTCTTTGAACCGGACTAAGTGAAATAAGTAATTCGTTAAATGTAAGTTCTTCCGTTGCAAGCATTGTTGTATTATCAATTATTGAA
>JAPSKP010000078.1 GCA_031181585.1 Lysinibacillus sp. | reverse complement strand
GTTAGTACAGAATCATCCGTCACAAATATCAAAGGAGGCATAAACATGATGAAAGTAATTGTTACCAGTATTTTCGTCCAGGATCAGGATAAGGCATTAAAATTTTATACAGAAACGCTGGGGTTTGTAAAAAAGCATGACATTCCAGTCGGGGAACACAGGTGGATCGCCCTTGTTTCTCCAGAAGATCAAGAAGGTACGGAACTATTGCTGGAACCGAATGCACATCCGGCCGCCAAAGAATACCAAAAGAAGATATTTGCAGAAGGAATTCCGGCAACAATGTTTGGCGTTGCTGATGTTCACGAAGAATATAACCGATTAATAAAACTGGGAGTGAAGTTTACGATTGAGCCGACAGTAATGGGCGATGTCACATTGGCTGTCTTCGATGATACATGCGGCAACCTTATTCAAATAGCGCAGAATTAGCTTGAAAAAAAGGCACTTTTTGTGATCTTTTTTCTCATTATGTCGCGTAATATTTACTCAGACAAAATAGAACACATTATTTCAAATTAATGGATTATACAGGGCCGAACGTTGTGATTCTGCTTTCTATACACGAATAATGTCATTTCCTCCCGAATTCTTTTATGTAAAAAGAAATTGGGGAGGATTTTTTATGTTAAAGAGATGTAGAAACATGCTAATGGTTCTTGCGGCTGGAGTTCTCATGCTTGCCGCTCCTTCATTTACAGAAGCGGCACTTGGAGATCGGACACTTGCCAATGGATCATCAGGGTCAGATGTGGCCGAATTGCAGGATTACCTGATGACAAAAGGGGTTTTCCCGTACCATACATCGACAGGATACTATGGATCTATCACAGTGGAAGCCGTCAAGGATTTTCAGCGTAAGCGCCATCTGAAGGTTGATGGAATTGCAGGATCGCAAACAAGCCATGCGTTAAAAGTGCTGAGATATGGAGACATTGGGAAGCAGGTCATCCAAATTCAATATCAATTGAAACAAACAGGTCACTATGAATCTAATTTAGATGGAATTTATGGAAATGGCACAGTGAGCGCCGTCAAGAGCTTTCAAAAACAGCGAGGTCTAACTGCAGACGGAATTGCCGGCCCGAGAACAAGAGCAGAGCTGGACCGAAAGGCCAAGCGCGGTTCAGCAGCCGGTAAAACATTGACTGTGGAAAGCACAGCGTACACGGCAGATTGTGAGGGCTGTTCAGGTGTGACACGGATGGGTCTGGATTTAAATAAGTACCCTGATGCGAAAGTGATTGCTGTCGATCCCAGTGTCATTCCGCTAGGATCTATCGTAAAAGTTGAAGGCTATGGAGTTGCGATAGCAGCGGACATAGGCGGCGGCATAAACGGAAGTTCAATAGATGTGTTTATTCCTAACCGCAGCGATGCCCTCCAATGGGGGCGAAAAAGCGTGCGTGTGGAAGTAATCGAATAGGTATGGGCTGTCCTGCACAATCATGCGGGGCAGCTTTTTTGTTTTGGAAAGTCCTTAAGAGGTCAATACGTTTAAAGCAGTAGAAAATATCATCCATATTGTGGACGAAATATGGATCCGTTACTGGTATATTAATGCTAAGAAAATGAAGGACAGGAGTGAAAAAATGATTAAAGGACTGTACGAAGCACATTTACCGGTAAGTAATATCAGCAAGTCAATTGAGTTTTACAGGGGCTTGGGAATGGAATTAGCCATAAAATATGAGAAAACTGCATTTTTTTGGATCGTTAAGAATGAAAGCTGGCTTGGGTTATGGGAATGTGAACAAGCACAATTTTCTTATCATCCATCCATCAGACATATTGCATTTAGAGTAGATTTAGAAGATCTAAAGAATGCCAAAACGTGGCTGGAAAAGCGCGGCATTGAAATGCGTGAAGAATTCGGCTTTAAACCTCTTGAACCCATTGTAATGCCAGACCAGACACACGCAATGGTTTATTTTCATGACCCAGATGGAAACTCATTGGAGTTTATCTGTAAATTACCATCTAAGCCTGAAGATAAATCTATGATGTATCTAAGCGATTGGGAAAGGTATTTGAAGAATAAAAACTAAAATTTTTCTTTTTTAAATGAAATGGGCAGTGGAGTGGAACAAGGGTTATAATTGGAGAAACAGCTCATTGAAAACTTGTACAAAAAAGGGTGCGTACCATGCCGACTAATTCTTTTGAAAACTATCCTATGACCTGGAAGCCATCCATTGATAAAACAGAAAAGCCCATTTATCAAGCGCTGGCAGGGCAATTGGAACAGGATATTTTAAACGGAGTGCTATTGCCCGGAACCAAGCTCCCTCCACAGCGGGAATTGGCTGATTATTTAGATTTAAATTTGAGCACTATTTCAAAAGCATTTAAAGTTTGTGAGTTAAAGGGCTTATTAAGTGCAACGGTCGGAAGCGGCACTTTTGTATCGTATGGTGCGTTATCGAATGCGTATTTACTAGAAGATACAAAGCCGAAGCACTTAATTGAAATGGGGGCAACACTTCCGGATAATGCTTCTTTCGAGCCGCTGATGCTCCAGCTGAAAAGTATGCTGCAGGAGACAGATTATGAAAAATGGTTTGGTTATGGCAGGGGAGGAGAAAGCCATTGGCAAAAGGATGCAGCGGTAAAGCTAATCCGCAGAGGCGGGTTAGAAACTACCGCTGATCACATTTTATTTGCGAATGGGGGTCAAAATGCCATTGCTGCTGCACTGGCAAGTCTATGTATGCCCGGAGACCGCATTGGAGTAGACCAGCATACATACCCTGGCTTAAAAACGGCTGCAGCAATGCTTAGTGTGCAGCTGGTGCCAATAAAAACAGAGAACTATGAAATGTGTCCAGCGTCTTTTGAATATGCGTGTAAAACTGAAAATATTAAAGGCATTTACTTGATTCCGGATTATCATAATCCAACAGCTTCCTTTATGTCGGTTGAGACTCGAAAAATGATCGCAGCCATTGCCAAAAAGTATAATCAGTTCATTATCGAAGATGCTTCATACCATCTTCTCAGCAAAGAACCACTGCCGGCAGTCGCATCATTTGCACCAGAACAGGTCATCTATATTGCAAGTTTATCCAAATCGTTTGCACCGGGTCTGCGGCTGGCCTATGCTGCAGTGCCGAGTCAATTCAAGGAGCCAATTTCAAGGGCACTTTATAATTTGAATGTTTCCGTTTCGCCATTATTGGCAGAACTGGCAGCACGTACAATTGTATCAAATCAATTTGAAGCCTTGATTGAGGGCCATCAGGAGCAGACGATTCGCAGAAATCAACTTGTAAACAGGTACCTGGCAGACTTTACGTGCTTAGGTGCTGAAACAGGCATCTTTCGCTGGCTGCTATTGCCAGGCAAGATTACAGGGGCTGAATTTGAAGCGTTAGCTAAACAGCAAGGAATTCAGGTATTTGCAGCAGAACGGTTTGTAGTAGGAAACAGTTGTCCGGAGAGGGCAGTAAGAGTTTCTGTTTGTGCCCCGGAAACGCTTGAAGAGCTTGAGAGAGGATTGATTATCCTTAAACGACTGTTAGACAGTCTTATCTAATATTGTTTGCCATACAATTATAATATTGTATGGCTTTTTTGCACGTGTTAAGATGATTGAAATCTAGTTGGAATATTATGAAAATAAGGGAGGTTAGATTTTGCCGGTTAAAAATAGTGAAAAAGTTTTAGCCCCCCAATCTGCTTGGCTGCAGAGCTGCATAAATTCTTCAGAAAAACAGCAGCAACTATACAAAAGAACATTAATTGTCATTGTCATATCCCAGATTTTTGGTGGAGCAGGACTTGCAGCCGGGATAACAGTAGGGGCACTTTTGGCGCAAAACATGATGGGGACAGATAGTGTAACGGGAATTCCAACGGCGTTATTTACTTTAGGATCAGCAGGGGCAGCGCTGCTGGTAGGACGGCTTTCTCAGCGGTTTGGCCGCCGTCCTGGACTTGCCGCCGGATTTTTGGCTGGAGGCATAGGTGCCATTGGAGTAGTGGTTTCATCATTAACAAACAGCATTCTGCTATTATTTATTTCACTGCTCATCTACGGGGCTGGAACGGCTACAAACTTACAAGCACGCTACGCTGGAACTGACATGGCAAACCCGGCACAAAGGGCAAAGGCTATTAGCATGGCCATGGTCTCCACCACATTCGGAGCTGTTGCCGGGCCAAACCTGGTGGATGTAATGGGGGATTTTGCTATATCCATAGGAGTTCCTGCTTTAGCAGGTCCCTTTATATTAGCGGCTGCAGCGTATATACTTGCTGGTTTCGTTCTATTTATGTTCCTCCGTCCTGATCCCTTTATTGTGGCAAAAGCAATATCAGATGCACGAAATAAAACGAATCATTTAGAGAAAAGTTCTAATTTGGCATCGATAAAAAGGCGAGGCATTTTTGCAGGAGCTGGCGTAATGGTTTTAACTCAATTTGTGATGATGGCCATTATGACGATGACACCCATTCATATGGGACACCATGGCCATGCTTTGAATGAAGTTGGGCTTGTCATTGGATTTCATATAGGTGCGATGTTTTTGCCTTCGTTACTTACTGGTTTCCTTGTTGATAAAATTGGCCGTGCTCCTATGGCTATTGCTTCTGCTATTACGCTGCTTGCTTCTGGCATTCTGGCTGCAGCGGGACCTGCTGATTCAATGGCCGCACTCAATTTAGCCCTTGTTTTACTCGGGCTTGGCTGGAATTTTGGCTTAATTAGCGGAACGGCCATTCTTGTAGATTCAACTCACGCTTCTACTCGGGCTAAGACGCAGGGTTCTATCGATGTATGGATTGCTTTATCAGGAGCATTAGGAGGAGGTGTGTCGGGAATAGTTGTAGCATATTCCAGCTATGCAGCCCTTTCAATTTCTGGTGCTATTCTTTCATTACTGTTGATTCCCATTGTTTTTTGGGCAGGTATCCATCAAAAAGAGAAAAGTATAAGTATAAGTGACTGAATTTTCAGTATGATCATTAACTCCAAAAAATATAAAAGGAATGTTTATAAATGGAACATAAATTTGCTGAGAGAGCTCGATTTGTAACATCTTCTGAGACACGTGAAATATTAAAAGTAACAGAAAGACCAGAAGTAATCTCTTTTGCGGGAGGACTGCCAGCTCCAGAGCTGTTTCCTGTAGACCCTTTAAAGGATGCTTGCAGTGCTGTATTGAACGAAGAAGGTGCGGCTGCCCTTCAATATAGTACGACTGAAGGATATATTCCTTTGAGAGAAGCTATTTGTCAGAGAATGAAAATGGCTGGGATTGACTCTAGCCTTGAAAATGTTCTTATTACATCAGGATCCCAGCAGGCAATCGACCTTACTGGAAGATTATTTATCAATGAGGGAGATACTATTATTTGCGAAAGTCCGACTTATCTAGCTGCCATTAATGTATTCAAGTCATATAAGGCCCAATTTATTGAAGTGGCAATGGATGATGATGGAATGCTGATGGAAGAGCTGGAGAAAAGGCTGCAGGAGCATCCCAATGCAAAATTTATTTATACGATTCCTGATTTCCAAAACCCTACTGGCCGGACCTTAAAACTCGAAAGGCGAAAAAGAATGATTGAGCTTGCTAATCAATATGATGTGCTGATTGTTGAGGATAATCCCTACGGTGCTGTAAGATTTGCTGGAAAGGAACTCCCTCCAGTAAAACATTTTGACACAGAAGGCAGAGTCATTTATTTAAGCACTTTCTCGAAGATTTTCACTCCCGGTCTTCGGCTTGGATGGATTTGTGCACACCCATTTTTCATTGATAAGTATGTTGCTTTCAAGCAAACAGCTGACTTGCACACTGATAGTTTTGCTCAAAGAATTACGGCAAAGTATATGGAGCTTTACGATATCGAAGAGCACATTCATAAAATAAAAGCTGTTTATAAAGAAAGATGCACAGCTATGTTATCTTGCATTGAAGAATTTTTCCCCAATAATATATCTTACAGTAAGCCGGAAGGCGGATTATTTATTTGGGTTGAGCTTCCAGAGGGCATTGATTCAGCACATATATTTACAGAGTGCCTGAAAAACAATGTTGCTTGTGTACCTGGTGCTCCCTTTTTCCCAAATGGCACACAAACAAATACATTGCGTTTAAATTACTCTAATATGCCTAAAGAGAAAATCATTGAAGGGATGAAGCGTATGGGAGAAGTATTGCATCGGGAATTAGCAAATGATTCAATGCTGACAGTCTGACGGAAACAAGATGCTGTGTCACAATCCTGTATAGTTTATTGCCTGTAAGCCTCAATAATTACTCCATTGCCTGCATTCAATCTGAACCTCAACAATATCGACAAAATCGGGGGTACATTCATGGAGTTTGAAATTTGGATGAGCGGGAATACTCAATCAGAAAGAGGCCCATCTTTCACACGTGCATTCATACAGCATAGACACTGCAAGAAAGAGGAATGTAAAAAAAACCCGGAAGACCCATAAGTTTCCTCACCCAATAACTGGCCATCATTAAAGGTAAGGTGCCGTGTATATTGTTAAATAATAATAAGAAAAGGAGAGCCCAATTTTTTCCATAAAAGCGGGCTTTTCTTAATTAAGTTAAAAAGCGGCAGTTGGAAATGATAGTGAAATTCCGATATCCATTATTTCCTTATCTGCAAAAAATACTTCAAACATTATTTATAGTGCTCCCAATAAAATCACTTTTGAAAGTATTGAAGGAGACAGGAGGGTTTTAAGCCGTGTGAAATCAGGATTTTAAACCGCTGAAAACTGTTCTCTCTTGAAATATGGACTCTATTAGAGGATTCGGGAGTTATATTAAGATTATGTCCTATAGAATCTTTCTGAGCAGGGAATGAAAGTCTAGAATCCCAAATAAGCCTCTTTTTTGTATGTGATTGGTTTAGCGCATTTTGTTAAAATTTAAATATTCCCCAACAAGCCTGTAAAATAATTCACAACCAAAATACCTCTGCCGTATTTATCTATCTATCTATTTTTCCAATACCCAAAAGATGGACAATGGTGATTTTATGTTAGTAAGAATGACGAAGATAATAATAAATGAATTTTCGCAAATTTTTTAAGGGTGCGTTTCGTAATACTTCACAAAAAATATTTTTGTTTGTTTTGCATTTTTATTTGTTCACCATTCGAAGTAACCCACTGCGAATATATCAAAGATGGGAGTTAAAACTTTATATGAAAAATGCTTCAACTGTTTTTTATGTATCATTAGCAATAATGGCTGGTCTTGTTCTTATGGGAATTACAATGCCAGCGTCGTTAGAAAAGGTCACGAGCAGTACACAAGGCGTGATTACGGATTCGTTTGGGTGGTATTACCTAGTGATTGTTTCGCTATTTGTGTTCGTCTGCTTCTATTTATTAGTAAGTCCAGTTGGCCGGATAAAGCTCGGGAAGCAGGAGGATAAGCCTGAGTTTTCCCGTCCAACTTGGCTTGCGATGCTTTTTAGTGCAGGTATCGGGATTGGGTTAATTTTCTATGGAACATTTGAACCCATTAGCCATTACATGATAAGTTCTCCTACAGGCCAAGAGGGTACTGATCAGGGAATTAAGGATGCAATGAGATTTACCTTCTTTCATTATGGGGTCCATGCATGGGCTATCTATGGTTCGATTGCGATGGCTCTGGCTTATTTTACTTTCAGAAAAGGGGAGCTGAGTTTAATAAGCCGAACCTTACGGCCGCTGATTGGAAAACATGCGGATGGGGCAGTCGGGAAGGCAATTGATGTCATTGCGGTTATTGCTACGGTTTTAGGGGTATCTACCTCTTTGGGATTTGGTGCCATGCAAATCAACGGGGGACTGTCCTACCTTTTTGATGTACCTAGTACGATAACAAACCAAACCATTATTATCCTCATTGTGACAGTCTTATTTATGATTTCGGCTTTAACAGGTCTAAGTAAGGGAATTAAAGTGCTAAGCAATTTGAATATGGGGCTTGCGGCTGTCCTTTTCTTGATTGTCTTTAGCTTTGGACCGACACTTTTTATCCTTAATTTATTCACCGATACGATCGGGACTTATATGCAAAACTTCATTGACATGAGTTTTAGGATAGCACCCCTGAATGAAGAGGGACGCAGCTGGATTAATGGATGGACGATTTTTTATTGGGCATGGTGGATTGCCTGGTCTCCATTTGTTGGTGTGTTTATTGCCAGAGTCTCAAAGGGCCGAACAATTCGTGAGTTTGTTGTAGGTGTCCTTCTCGTTCCGTCACTAATAGGATTCCTTTGGTTTACAACTTTTGGGGGGACAGCCATTTTCACTGAATCTACAGGGCTGCTTTCGATTTCGTCATTATCTCCCGAGGAATCTCTTTTTGGCGTGTTAGAAGGGTTTCCGCTCAGCATGGCAATATCTCTGTTAGCCATTTTGATCATTGTTACGTTCTTTGTGACATCAGCTGACTCTGGTACATTTGTTCTAGGGATGATGACAACGAATGGATCGCAAAATCCAAGTACACCCATAAAAGTAACTTGGGGAGTTCTTCTCTCGATTATTGCGATTGCTCTCCTTTATTCTGGGGGCCTGCAGGCTCTTCAAAACACCATGATCATCGCAGCTCTTCCATTCTCAGTCATTTTAGTGTTAATGACAGTCAGCTTGCTAAAATCTTTAAAACAGGAAGCAAAACAGCTCGGACTAGGTCAGATTAGAATGAATCGGAAGGAAAAGCAAAGCAAAGAGGATGTTCAGGAAGCTGGATAAACAATATTTATTAAACTGGCAACATGTCAACTTCGGTTGGGATGTTGCTTTTTTTTAGTAAATCAATAATTTGATCGTATATCGTAATCTGTTTCCAAATTGCCTTCTCTTTTGTACAACCGGGACAGGTTGGTTAATATAATACGTGAGTCTATTAATTTCCAATATTAACAAATTATGAAAAACAGAACGAGAGGTGTATTATTGAATGATTTTAGATTTAAAAGGCGAGCTAACAATGGAACCTATTGTAGGGCTGCTCTATTCTATGGTGGATGGGAATTATCGACGGCTGAAATCTATCGTGGGAGGTATGTCCCAAAGGGAGTTGGATTATAAAGGCCCTAAACAGAATTATAACAGCACAGCCCAATTGCTTAGACATCTAGCTTTGGTCGACCTGAACTGGGTGTTTAGAATAAAGGGTGAGATAATGCCGTTAAATCTGGAGAATAAATATGGACCAATATTGGATGAAGACAACCGATTACCACAGTTTGATGGAATCCCCCTGGATGTGCTGCTTAAAGAATACGATGATGTTATGGATATGATTAAGACGTTATGTCAGCAGTTAACAGATTTGCAATTAACTCGAATAATTGAATATGAAAATGGAAACCAAGCAACAATCCAATGGGGTATATGGCATATAGCAGACCATAGCAGGTATCATCAGGCTCATATAAATCAATTACGCAAATGGTTTAATGAAAGTTGAAATTTTCACTTTGATCAACATAAGGGGTGAGTCTTCTATAATGGAGGAATCACCTGTATTATTATCCTAATGGGCTGCATTCCTTTAATAAATGAAGTATGGAAAATAATTAGAACATTCTCTTGTAATCATTAATCAGAAATCGGAACTATACAGTAAATGAACAATCAGGGAAAGGGGATAATTTACATGATTTTAGAAGCAGTAATGCTACAAGTAAAAGAAGGGATGGAGGAAGAATATGAACAAGCATTCCGTGAGGCATCAAAAATTATTGCTTCCATGAAAGGGTACATATCTCACGAGCTGCAGAGATGTATGGAAATTAAGGGGAAATATCTATTACTTGTGAAGTGGGAATCATTAGAGGCCCATACAGTTGGGTTTAGACAATCGAAAGAGTATCAGGAATGGAAAAGACAGCTGCATCATTTTTATGATCCGTTTCCTGCAGTTGAACATTTTGAAAACGTTCCTCTTTAATTGGTTTTTAATTAAACAGCCTCCATACAGACATAAGGAGGCTATCATTTTAATATTTAGCTAACCCCATTGGCGGATCATCCAGTTTCTCTCGTATGAAGGAAACCTCATCATTGTCTGAGATCATATAGGAGGTCCTGCTATTCTGGTTTATTATTTTGGGTCAGGTGTAAAACTTGGGTAAAATTCATCGTCTCCATGATTGGAGATTTCTCTACTGGTTTTCCAGTCTTGCTTACGACCCGAAGAAGTGGCCGTAAAGGTACAAAGGTTATCCATCATTTTCTTGGCCAGGTTTGTTGAAAAGTGCCATTCATAGTTTTTGTCGAGTTTATATATCTAATATACAATTAATAATATATGATACTGGATCAGAAACTGTTTGGAGGAATTATTTTGACAGCAGATAAAAGTTTAAGGGTTTGTGAAAAGGGACATAAGTTTTACAAAAGCAGTGAGTGTAAAAGCTGTCCTATCTGTGATAAAGAGAATAAGCCTAAAGGTGGCTTCCTTTCGAAGCTCAGCGCTCCTGCAAGGAATGCATTGGTTCACGAAGGAATAGACACTTTGAAAAAACTGTCAAAGTTCACTGAAAAAGAAATATTAAAAATTCATGGTATTGGACCAGCTTCCTTACCTATTATGAGAACTTCCTTAAAAGAGGAAGGGCTTTCATTTAAAGAATAAAAGCTTCACTGGCAGGTTTTTCAAGAACTGCTGCTGATCAGGCAGTTTTGTTCTTTTTATACTAAAGGGCAAGATTGTTGAACACTTTAAGATTATTGTTTTTTTAGTTAAAAAAATGTTTTGTAAAAGAAACAATTCTGAATATAGTGATGTTTTTTCTGAACCTATACAAATTTTTAATTTTATTTGTTTTAGCAACACCTCAAGGATTAGAAGAAGGAGGATGAAGGGATGAATGAAATTGGTGCATTACATGAGTCAAATGGCAGTTATGCTTTAAGATTTGAGCGATTTTTTTCCCATAATCCAGAAGATGTTTTCCTTGTCATTACAAATCCCAATTCCTTCTCTCAATGGTACCCTTTTGCAAAAGGGGAGATGGATCTCAGACTGGGTGGAAAAATTGCCTTCGATGATGGGGAAGGAACGACATATGAGGGTATCATTACAGAATTAGAAAAGCCATATTTATTTGGTTTCCGTGAAGTTGATGATCTGATAAACATTTCATTGCAGGAAGAGGGGAAAGGATGTCGAATGATCTTTACCCATACTTTTAAAGATGATTCATGGGCAGTTAATACAGCGGCAGGATGGCATAGGTGTCTGGATGTATTGGTCCAAATCGTCAATGGTGAACCAATTAAGTGGGACGATAACTCAATTAAGCTGCGTAAAATCTATAGTGAAGCATTTAATATGGGAAATTAATATAGTGCGCCTTTCTTATAAAGAAGGCGTATTTCGGTGTCCCCTATACATTAAGAGTTTAGTTATTATTACGGGAGGGCAATATAGTGAGTATCTCACTTAATCAAACAGTGGCGTTTCTGCAAGAGTGGAGACACCATTAAGCTTCAGGGCAGATAAGATGAACAAGGGTGAGCGGTATTCATAGATGAATCATAAAAAGGTCTTAAGGTGTTTTCCTGTTAAAAGGGGCAGGTTTATTAGGATACTTAAGCTGTCTTTGTTGAATGAAGGGCTGAAACAATAATTAATTCTTGAGCCAGTATTATATATAGATATTAACTACTACATTATTTGCAATGACTATAAAAAACAGATCCAGCTGCCAGCTTAGGCCGATTTTCTATTGTGCTGACATTAAGCAGCTTAACTGTATTATTGACATTACGGTCACGTTTCCACAGGACGTGTCTTTTTTATTTGGGCCAAATTATTGAAGATGAATGGGGAATGATAATGAAAATACATAGTTAAGGAAACGATATTTAAGGAGAAGGTAACAGAAGGATCATTGGAATTTGCCTTTTTAGGGGGTGGATAGATGGACCTGCTAACATTTACAGAGGAATTTTTTAATTATATAAGGGAGTTTTTACTTTTAAGATTTACTCTATTTGCTTTGATTCTCATCACCTTTTCATTTGTCATAAACCGTATGATTGATTGGTTCTTTAGGAAGTCTAATTTCTTTGATGAAGAGGTAGAACAGACGATACAAGGTGTAACCCGATCTATTTTTAGGTATGGAATTGCGATTAGCCTTGTTATTTATCTAATTAGTCAATTTGTAGATATAAAAGGTATTCTTGCAGGTGCAGGAATTGCCGGTGTGGTCATCGGTTTTGCTGCACAGCAGATGTTAAAGGACGTTATTTTGGGGTTCGCAAGATTAACGGATAAAGAGTTTCGTGTCGGTGATTTTGTTACTTTCAACGGGACAAGTTCAGGTACCATTGAGGAGATAAGTATTCGCTTTATGCAAATTCGGGAATGGTCGGGAAAACTCCTTACGATCCCGCATGGAGAGATTAGAGCGATACAAAATTTTAATAAAGGCTGGATGCGGGTTATTGAACGGATTACGGTAAGTTATCAGGAAGATCCAGCAAGAATAAAGGAATTGTTAGAGAAAGCAAGTGTGATCTGCAATGAAAAATTAGTTCATAGCCTGTATCGGTTAGGGGACGAGGCTGTTGAACCCTTTCAATATATCGGGATTACAGACTTAAATCCAAACCATAAACATGTCGGGTACGAATTTTGTATTGTTGGCCTGGTTAAGCCTGAAGAGTATTTTGAAACGTCCAGGCAGGTAAGATTTGAACTAATGTCTTTATTTCATAAGAGTCAAGTACAAATGCCAACCGCGAACATGTTCATTCAAACTGAGAATTCACAGGACACTCTTGAGCAGCCTTCACCCAGCACGTAAAAGAACCAGCTGATTTGGGAGCCCAGCCGTTTATGAGGAGCGGCAGCAAATTATTTAAAGTGTGGATTTCTGCAGTGATCTTGGTCTATTCACAGTTTTAGAAAGCACTTTTGAACATAATTTATGGTGATAAAATTTTGTGAATCAGAAAAAATAGGTTTAGGAAAGGAGGGATTGCGAATGTCTGTGAAAAAGCGGGTAACAGGATTGGCCTTTGTGTTTGCAATGCTTGTGGTTTTGTCAACTCCAGGCTCATTCGGCGTATTTGCCGAATCCGATGTTTCAACTAAGGGGAAATCGATTGAGGTCGAGTTGAACGATGATTACTTTAATCCGAAGGTCATCACTATTCCGAATGGAACATCCACAACATTAATATTGAAAAATAAAGGTAAGAAGGAGCACACCTTTACAGTAGAAAAGCTCGGAATTGACGCCGAGATTCAGCCAGGAAAAGAAACGAGTATTTCCGTGAAGCCAAAACAGCCCGGTACATATGAACTGATATGCCGGTACCATTTCCAGGAAGGAATGGTTGGAAACGTAATAGTCAAATAATAACCGGGGCCAATAAGGCCCTTGTTTTTTTATGGTTGCAGGTATTTGCATAGTATTATCCAGATAGCACCATAACAGCTAACTTTCCTCTGCAAATGGATCATAAAAAGTTGTTCCGCCTCTATAAAATGCAAATATAATGTAGGGTAACATATAACCATTATAGAAGAGGTGAACAGGTGTATTTTTTAAAGCCTATCACGGATGAGGTTTATCTATTTCAAAAAATATTGAATAAATATAAAAAAACAATGAAGCTCATTCTAGTGTCTATTTTTACCTGTATTGCTGCTATTCTGCAGGCTGCTGGCGGCCTCTTGCCAGGTATAGGATATTTTTTAAGTCCGCTTGCCACTGCACCTATTCTGTTATGTTCCATGTTTTCCATTCCATTTGGAGTAATGTCCTATTCTCTGACAATTATGTTGTTATTGATCCTACAGCCATCTGAACTAATTATTTTTCCTTTTACTACAGGATTGTTAGGGCTTGGCATCGGGGCATCTTTTTCCTTTTTCAGGATGAGAATAAGTATTATTGCTGCTGGTGCAATCCTTTTAATGCTAGGAATTATGGGTTTACTATTTATTTTTCACTTTCCAGTTTTAGGTCCAGCCGTCTCTGATTCCTTTTCATTTCTTTCAGCGGGAGGTATCTTTTTATTTGTTTTCCTTTATAGCTGGTTATGGGTTGAGATTGCTTTAATCATTATTAAAAGATTAAAAATGATGATCATGTAGTGGTTTTCATTTAGATGGCAATCCATATAAGATATTTATCAGATTAAGCAGAATTCTATCATTATACTTATGGAACTATTTCAAAAACAGTGCCTTGATGTAAATCAGTCACTTTCATAGAGCCATAAACCCCTAAATATAATCTGGTCTGTTTCAGATTCGTCCCCAAATTAACATAATAGGCTGATTGCGACCCAAAATCATAATCGGTTTGTATCACACTAAAGTCATTTTGTTTACCATTAGGTCTAATGATGGTATAAGCTAAAGCCCCTCTAACCTGAGGCTGTGATTCTTTCCGGGCAAGATCGGTAAACACAACGCTTCCTGTTAAAGCAGGGATTCTTTTCCCCATATAGACTTGCACTCCTGTCAGTGCAGTTCCTCCAAACTTATCGGGTCTGGGATCTTTATGAAAATAACTAGTTAAAGGCTGAAGACGACTCGCTGAAAGTGCTGCTGCTTCATTGTAAAAAGCCATTGTCTTCTCATCCAAATTCTGATTATTAGTGCAGTCTCTTATAATCGAAGCAGGAAAATCACCTTCCCAGCCCCGCCAGCCAAAGTTTATAAATCCTTCCTTGTCAGGTTCAGAATTCATCAAAGATGCTTGAATAAGCTGAGTAACCGGTATGGGTTTATAATGAACAAATGAATAAATCGACTCGACCAAATCCTGGCCGACATTTCCTGCATATTTAATATACTGATTATAAAACCTTTGAAATGAAATACCTGGAATATTGCGAACCCCTTTGGCCATTACCGTGAGGGTTTCCTGAATCGCTGCGGGAAGTTCATTAAAGCGTGTGACAATAGGGGGATCTAGGATATAAGTATTCTTATCTACATCAATTTCAATTATTTTACCGGCAATCTCCAGATCATCCTGGCTTAAGTTAAATGGATCATAGCCTGATCCGCCATCTCCGGTTGTTAAAACAAGTCTGCCTGTTTCTGGTGAAAAATTTAAACTATTGACCCCATTATGATTTGAAAATGGCCTTCTTAAGTTAAGTAAAGTCCTTCGTTTTTGGGGCCCGCCATTGGATTGTATAATCCATTCTTCGATTGTATCAATATGGTCATATTGTGTTTCCCTATTCATCCATCTTAGGTTAAAAGTTTTAGGATCACAAGGGTCAGGATTAAACGATTCAGAAAGTGCACCCGGTCCTTGTGCTCCGGCTGCTGAATAATGAAGATAAAACAGACCGTTATAATAAAATTCGGGATGAAAGGCTAGTCCCAGCAATCCCCGTTCATCATATCCGCCACCAGAAGCACCTAGTTTTAGGATTCTAGGGCGAATATCTAAAAAAGTCCTGATGCTTGAGTCTCTTATGTAAAAGATCTCTCCTACCTGGGTTGCAATAAATAGCCTTTCCTTGGAATCACCAGGAAGTATAGCTGTTTTCAAAACAGTAGGTAAATTTATCTTACTGGCAATGGGCCGTAAACCAACCTTAACTTTTATCAACTGACTTTGCACCCCTTCATTTTTTTTCTTTTATAAGAATATGATTAGAACTGGCTATTAGTACCAAATTAGGCAGGGAACAAATCGGAACAAGATAACGGATGTAAGTTCTCGTGTTAAAATGAAATAAAAAAATCAAGGAGCAGCAATGTTTA
>JAPSKP010000077.1 GCA_031181585.1 Lysinibacillus sp. | reverse complement strand
AAAAGGCAGGAATGCAGGTACAGGAGAACTTTGTAAATGAGGAGAGACCTGTTTTGTTCATCCAGACGGATACAGGGGACCGAGGCGGTGTTGAAGCCCTTGTCAATACAACGATTGAGAAATACGGACGAATCGATATTCTTGTAAACAACGCAGGCACGACAAAGGACGCTATGCTTATCAAAATGACGGAGCAGCAATTTGATGATGTAATCAATATCAACCTGAAAGGTGTGTTTAACTGCACCCAGTGCGTCATTCCGTATATGATTTCACAAGGCAGCGGAAAAATCATTAATACGTCCTCTGTAAGCGGAGTTTATGGGAATGTTGGACAGACGAACTACGCAGCTTCCAAGGCAGCTTTGATTGGTATGACAAAAACATGGGCAAAGGAATTTGGGCGAAAAGGTATACATGTGAACGCCGTGGCACCAGGGTTTACACTGACGCCAATGGTTCAAAAAATGCCAGAAGAAGTACTGGAGAAGATGGAGGCGGCTGTCTCCTTACGACGTCTGGGAAAACCGGAGGATATCGCCAATGCCTATCTATTCCTTGCATCTAATGAATCCGATTATATTACAGGTCATGTGCTTCATGTAGATGGAGGCATTGTGATGTAGGGAGGGCGGCCATATGTATGATGAGCAACAATGGATTTTAAATCGCATTCGACTAACCCCGCAGAAAGAAGCGCTTGTTGAAATAGAGACGGGCAGGAGCTGGACATATGGCCAGCTAGGGAAGGAGATCAGTAAGTGGCGTCACATATTATGCGTGCACAGTATTGAGGCAGGTGACCGGGTGTGCATGATCAGCGAAAATAACATTGATACTTTTGCTATACTGTTTGCATGTGGGCTGGAAGGTGCAATTTTTGTCCCCTTTAATTGGCGCCTTGGTGAGAAGGAAATTGCTGTTCTTGCATCCGACTGCGAGCCGAAGCTATGTATTTATGAAGCATCATTCGAAAATGTAGCCAGCAATCTGTCAGTTGCCTATACATGGAAACTGGGAGAAGAGCTTGCTCATACGCATGCGCTGCAAGAGATAAAGACTTCCTGGCAGGCTGCAGATCCCTGGCTTATCATTTACACAGGAGGCACAACCGGTTATCCGAAGGGAGCGGTTTTATCCTTTGACTCAGTGAACTGGAACGCAATGAATACAATCATCAGCTGGAGCTTAAACAGCACAGATTGTACTATCAACTACATGCCGCTGTTTCATACAGGCGGAATCAATGCGCTGGCGATCCCGCTATTAATGGCAGGCGGGAAGGTTGTAATAGGGAGAAAATTTGCTGCAGAAGCCGCAGTGCGAGCGCTGGATGAATATGGCTCTACTATTTCCTTATTTGTTCCAACGATGTATCAGGAAATCGTTCACAGCTCTTATTTCAGCCAATCTAACTTTCCATCGGTGAAAGTATTCCTATCAGGCGGTGCACCTTGCCCGAAGACAATTTATGCGCACTTTCAAGACAAAGGACTGTTATTTAAGGAGGGCTACGGCCTAACAGAGGCAGGCCCGAATAATTTCTATATTGATCCTATTGAAGCACTGAGAAAGGGAGGTGCTGTAGGAAAAAGCATGCAGTTTAATCAAGTGCGCATCTTGAAGGAAGATGGTACCTTATGCAACCATGAAGAAGTCGGCGAGCTGCAGCTCCGGGGGCGTCATTTATTCAAAGAGTACTGGCAGAATGAGCTCGCAACAAAGGATGCATTTGACGGCGATTGGTTTAAAACAGGTGACCTCGCGAAAATGGATATGGATGGGGATGTATTTATCGTCGGACGGAAAAAAGACATTATTATTTCGGGAGGAGAAAACGTCTATCCGCAGGAAATCGAACAATGCATTATTAAACATCCAAACGTAAAGGAAACAGCTGTTGTCGGAACAGAAGATGACTACTGGGGAGAGGTAGTTACGGCTTTCATTGTATGTGAAAAAATGATTGAGGGTTTTGAAGCTGAAATCCGCGCCAGCTGTCTAGAGCATTTAGGGAAATTTAAAATCCCGAAGAAAATCTACTTCCTGAATGAACTACCAAGAACAACCGTTGGCAAGATCGATAAAATGAAGCTGAAACAACTTGTCGTAAACTAATAGAGGTTCATTTAGACATTGTTGTAAGGGGAACAGGCATTTGGAACAAGGCTTCCAAATGTCTTTTTAGTTGGCAGGGGGATATCGTAAAACTGTAGATGTCCACAATTAAAAAATGAGAGAATCCTTTATCCGTCCATATCGTTCTTAGTTGTGAAGTAAAGTAAGCTTGTTTTGATTTGGCTAATAGGAGATGAACGATATGAATGCAGCTGTTTGGCAAAAAAGCGTAAATACTGGGGCATTTGTCTTGTCTATTTTCTGTATTGTGCTCTTTGTTGTTTTTAGTTTTATACCAGGGGAAACGGAGCTCATCTTTCGCTTTCATCCATTAAAGGTCAATTTATGTCTGGTTGTTTTTACCTTCTTTTTCGGGGTGATCGGCTTTTCCGGCGCCGCAAATGGAAAGAGATATGTGATGAGTATCGCGACATTAGTTATTACCTTGCTCCTTTTTGTTTTACACCTGTTTATTCTGGGAGTAGGAAGATTACTATCGTAAAGGGCATACAAAATCTCCTTGGTAAAATTGGATGATAGGAAACCTAGAGTTGAGAACTCTAAGGATATCTTTCAGAAATCATACACAAGAAGTTCTGATTGTGGAATACGAACCTACACTGTCAGAAAAGAGAAAGTGAGATAGGAACTATATTAAAGTAATGAATGTAAAGTTATAATTTCAATGAATATGAATATTAATTAATACAAATTTGATTAAAAAGAGCTCTTGATAAATTTTTGATAAGAAAATAGAAACACTTATTACAATAAAACCTCTCCAGAATCAATATCGAAATAGCAAAAGGTGATTATTATACAAAACTTCAATATAAATATTAGCAGTTTAAAAGAACCTTTCGTTCATATAACAAAAGATAGTAAGCAATTCAGCAAATTTTATGCCCAAGTGAAATTATTACAACAGCAGCAATTATTCTATACATTAATTGACGGAAAAGAGTGTACGACAAAAGAAGATTTGTTTGGAGAGTTTTCTTCGAAACTGCTTTTCCCTGCTTATTTTTCAGCTAATTGGGATTCTTTCGATGAAATAATAAATGATTTAGAATGGTTAGACAGTAATCAGTTTGTACTGTTTTTTAAAAACTTTGATTTACTCTTATCTCAGGATTCTAAAAGTCGAGATGTGTTTTTAGAAACACTGTCGGAAACTATGAAAGAATGGATAGCAGGAAATGATACCGGGATAGAAAGAGAACCAATGCCATTTTGCCTCATCTTACATTCTAATCAAGACATAATAAAAGAGCTGAACTTCAAATTGGAGGGTGCGAAAATAAATATATTTTGAAAAGGTTAATGGAGAAATTCATGATAAAAGTATTAGGCCAGATCAGTTCAAAACCGGCAATTACCTAAGAAGTTTCGAAAATAAAACCGTTGCCTCATTTTATTAAAAGGAGATTTTATAATGTTTGATGAGAGTGTAGTCGAAGAATATATAAAGAAAAATAAGGAATCCAATGGCAGTTATGATTGGTGGGATTTTTTAAATGAAAAGTCAGATTTGCCAACAAGCTTAGCTTTCGCCAAACTTTTTTGTCCTGAAATAATAGAAGTAGAAGGTTGTTTTGTTCTTAAGAATCGTTATGAACCGAAAGTTTTTAATGACTGGAAGGCTAAATTAGGTCTAAGTTTTATCGCACTTGAAAAAATAACAAATCTGTACGAAATAGGGGATTTGTTTACGGAAAATACAGATTATACAGGAGACTACTCTAATATGATAGATTCTATGGGGAAGGCTTTACAATATTATTGGCAGCTTACATTAAAAGATCGATATCCTGATATTCCGTTCATTGTAGAATTATATGATGATTATGAATTTGGAGACAATGGTAAAGAATGTGCTGCACTTTGTATCACCATATATGTTGATAGAAAGTAATAAATTATTAAAAGAACGAAGTGAGGATATAAAAATGGATTTTTTATATATTCTTGATGAACATTACAATAACTATGATTTCCTTTATTTAGAAAACTTGAACTTCGATTATGTTTCTGCTCAGGTTATCCTATTTACGGATAAGCAAGATTGGTTAATGGTATTTCAAGTTGTTGGGGTAGAACAGGAAGGTCCTCAAACAGATGTTTATTATTATTCAAGCAAGAAAGAGGTAGGGTTTGGTATTGTGACCTTGGATACTATCCAGTTACAAAATTGGTCGTATGATGGACTACCGAAAGAAAGTTTATATAAGGGTGAAGTAATAATCCTTGGTCAGCTATATAAATATCATTTCAATCGGGAGCAGTACTCACGATTTAATATGGATGTAAATAGTGAAGCTGCTTATACAACCCATGTTTTGAGAGTGATTAAAGAAGTACTAAAACCTTCCTTTTTTATTACCCCGGAAGAATTACTCGCTACATGTAATGTAGGTGAAAATTGGCAGCACTTTTATTCTACAAATGCTTGGCAGCATACTGAAGTTGAAGATGTCCCTCCTAGTGAAAATATCTTTTTCCACTCACTCCATGCAGCATTGGTTCATGAAAATCCAAATTTGATTCAAGTAGGTACAGTAAACACCAACTGGCACAACTGGACAGAATATGACTTTGACCAGCAGAAATCTTGGGAGTTATCAATGGAAGAAGAGAAATAGAAACGATTTCCCTATAGAAAGTAGAGGGTTAGTCTGCTGTAAGAAGCCAGTGTCAAATAAGCTCATTTAATTTATCTCTTTTTTTATGAATGGAAATAAACGTGGAGCCTGTAAACAATTCACTTGTAACAAAAAGTGAGTTAATAATGATTTGTGGATATGATAGAAATGTAAGGAGTAAATAGAATTAGTTAAAAAAGCAGCAAGAAAAAATTATAAAATAAATTTTTATTCCTTTATTCTTGATTAACAAATACTAGTCAAATAGTTTATGATTAAATCATCAATCATTTCATTATTAAGCGGCAAATATCTTTTTAAGGGAAGAAAGGAATTGCTTCCGTTGCCCCTTATTAAGAAAATAATTGAGGCCGTTGTAAGGTAGGGAGGTTGCTATACCATTTATGATTACTTATCAATTTAATAGTTTGAATATTTAGTCTAATTCTGCATCTTGCTCGAATACTCTATCGTCTTTTTAATTGAAGGCAAAAAAAGAAATATACGCAGTAAAAAACAAATAGCGATGCTAAAAACATATATGGTGAAAAACGAACTGAACCATTTCACCTCAGATGAAGTGGCATATACACTAAAAGTGACAAAAAGGGCTGCCAATCGCATTATTTCCAACTGGATTGATAATAGAATAATAGAATTAGGCGGTCTAGAGAAAGTAAATAGCAGAGGAAGGCCACATCAGTGCTATAAATTTAGAGGTGATGAAAATGAAAATCGGATTGATAGGAAATGACACAACACATGTAGCTATTTTCGCTCATATGCTGCATGATGTCACGAACCCTTTTTATCATCCAGGAGCGAGATTTGCCGGATATATTAAATCCTATTCAGAGGATATGCCAATCAGCAGGGACCGTGCTAATTACTTTGAAAGCTTACTTGAGGCCTTTCATATTCCTTGTTACGAAGATATCGAAAGACTGAATGAAAAGGTAGACGCATGGATGATTGTTACGATAGATGGAAGAAACCATCTGGAATGGTTCGAAAAGATTGCTGCTTTTCAAAAGCCGGTTTACATTGATAAGCCGATGACAATCGGTATGAAAGCTTTCCATCGCATGGTAGAAATAGCTGATACATTTGGTACACCACTATTCTCTTCATCAAGTCTTCGATTTAGTAAAATTCTGAAAGGATTTGACAAAAAAGAGGTGAAATCGCTATACGCGTTTGGTCCTCTTCCGTTGCAGGACAAGATGCCCGGCTATTATTGGTATGGTATTCATACGCTGGAATGGATTGACGAAGTCTTCAATGCAGAGGTGGAGAATTTTACTAGAATAAAATTTGAAGACTACGAGCTTTTGAGCCTGCAGTTTGAAGATGGCAGACAGGCAGTTTTCCGCGGAGAGTATAAGTGGAACGATAAATTCGGCGGTGTTATCCATTCACGGGAGGAGCCCCTTATTCTCCAATTCTGGAAAATGGAAAAGCCATATTATGCCTCGCTTTTAGAGCAAATTGTAGTCTTCTTTCAAACTGGCAGAACACCTGTGAATTTAAATAGGACAAAAAGAATACTTGGTTGGATTGAGGAAATTAATAAGCAATAAGCCTCATTAGACTGAGTGTTACACAAAATAAAAAGCAGGCCACCTATTACTAGGTGGTTTTAATTCGTATAGCGAATTATAATGAGAGAAAGGAGGTTGTTTTAAAATGTCAATAAAACAACAATTTATCGATTATGTAAAGAAAATGCAAAATTATAACGAAGCGTTATCCGTTATTTATTGGGACATGCGTACAGGAGCGCCAAAGAAAGGACTTGCGCAACGAGCGGAAGTCGTAGGTACATTGTCCGCTGAAGCATTCGCTTTGGCAACTTCCGAGGAACTTGGAAGGTTGTTAGACGAAATCTCGAAGGAACAAATGGATTTCGTTACAAAACGCCTTTATGAAGAAGTTAAAAAATCTTATGATGAATCGAAAAAAATCCCTGCAAAAGAATATAAAGAATATGTCATTCTCCAGTCGAAGGCGGAGACTGTATGGGAGGAAGCGAAGGAGAAAGCTGACTTCCAGCTATTTCTTCCTTACTTGAAGCAAATTATAGAATACCAGAAGAAATTTGTTCACTATTGGGGGATTAAAAATGGCTCTGCGTACAATACGCTATTAGACAAATACGAACCAGAGATGACAACTGCTATTTTAGATCGAGTGTTCGGCCAGCTTCGCGAGACAATTGTACCGCTTGTTAAAGCAATAAACGAATCGCCAAACAAACCGGATACATCGATGTTATTTAAGCATTTTCCAAAAGAAGGGCAGCGTGCCGCATCACTTGAGCTGCTAGAGCAGCTTGGCTACGATTTTGAAGCAGGCCGGCTGGATGAGACGGTACATCCGTTTATGATCGGTTTAAACAGCGGTGATATCCGTGTGACAACAAAATATGATGAAAATGACTTCCGTTCAGCTATATTTGGTACAATCCATGAATGTGGCCATGCACTTTACGAGCAAAATATTGATCCGAAACTAAACGGACTGCCACTATCGACCGGAACATCCATGGGGATTCATGAGTCACAATCGCTATTTTACGAGAACTTCATCGGGCGTAATCAACAGTTCTGGAAGTACAACTTTAAGCTTCTTCAGAAATATTCTCCAGAGCAGTTTGGAGATGTGGAAGTGAAGGATTTCTTACAGGCAATTAACTATGTTGAACCTTCATTTATCCGGATTGAGGCAGATGAGCTGACGTACCCGCTTCATATTATGATTCGTTATGAAATAGAACGCGAATTATTTGACGGGGACCTTCAAGCAGAAGATCTCCCGAAAGTATGGAATGATAAATATGAAGCTTATTTGGGTATCCGTCCGAAAAATGACGCTGAAGGCGTATTACAGGATATGCACTGGAGCGGCGGAAGCTTTGGATATTTCCCTTCCTATGCATTAGGTTATATGTATGCCGCGCAGTGGAAAGCAGCCATGGATAAAGACATTCCTAACTTCGATGAACTATGTGAGGAGGGGAACCTACAGCCAATTCGTGAATGGCTGACAGAAAAGGTCCACCAGCATGGTTCATTGAAAAAGCCGTTCGAGTTACTACAGGAAGGTACCGGTGAAGGACTGGATGCTGCTTATCTTGCAAGCTATTTAAAAGATAAGTATACAAAACTATATCAATTATAATAAAATCCCCTTTTCTGTTATTTCAGAAAAGGGGATTTTCATTACCAAAGCATGAAGCCTTTTGAGCCAGCTGGCGAATTCGAAATAATTTCGATAATTGGCATTGTGTAAGCAAAGATAATCAGTGCGACTAAAATGACACCCCATACTTTAAAGTTTTCAAGAATA
Organism: Lysinibacillus sp.; assembly: GCA_031181585.1. GTDB lineage: Bacteria > Bacillota > Bacilli > Bacillales_A > Planococcaceae > Lysinibacillus_B. Next base: position 7,689 of record JAPSKP010000077.1, on the reverse strand, counting down.
GCAGGAGTCTTTTCTGCACCAGGTGCTACTACAGCAACTGGGAATTCTTCTTCGCCTTTAGGCGCAAACCAAATCAGCTGTACAACGATATACATGATCAGCAGAATGGCAATAAATAGAATGGTTCCACCGACTGCCTGTGCAATCTGATATGGAATCCACTCATAAGCAGTCTGAGAGCCGCCGTAAGTGGAGAACTCGGAGCGACGCGGTGCACCAAGTAAGCCTGCAAGATGCATGGATAACGACATAATAAACATTCCGATTCCCCATAGAATTCCTGAAACATTTCCGAGATAATTCAGTTTTGGCGTAAGTGTGCGGCCAGTTAAATGCGGAATGAGCCAGAAGGCGACACCAAAGAATGTTAATACAACCGCAGTTGCCACAGTTAAGTGGAAATGACCTGTTACCCAAATCGTGTTATGCACGAGCTGGTTCATTTGGTAAGAAGCATTGACAATACCGCCGGCACCACCGGGAATAAACGCAACCATACCGATAAATGGGACAAGGAAGCGGGCATCCCCCCATGGAAGGTTTTTAAACCAGCCAAGAACCCCTTTGCCACCAAGCTCACGACCACGCATTTCAAACGTGGCAAAGAGTGAGAATGCGGTCATTAACGATGGAATAACAACAAAGAATGTCAATACAACTTGAACGAATTTCCAGAATCCTTCAATCCCTGGTTCAGTCAGCTGGTGGTGAATACCAACTGGGAATGAAAACAGCAGGAATAACATAAAAGATAAGCGGGCAAGCGCATCTGAAAAAATATGGCCGCCTATAATTTTTGGTACGATAACATACCAAGCCATATAAGCAGGAAGCAGCCAAAAGTATACTAGTGCATGACCGAAATACCAGAATAGCGTCCGAGATAATAGTACATCGACACGTTCAACGAGTCCTAATGACCATGGCAGGAGCTGGAATAGGACTTCAACTGCAACACCTAGTGAACAAGTAATCCAAAGGATCGAATTTACGACTGCCATAAATGTAAGGAGTGGGGAAGTCTGTCCTTTGTTTTCCCTTTTCCATTGATAATATTTCATAATTTGCATAATACATAGCAGCCAAGAGCCTACAACAACGAGTGTAAGCCCGAGATAGAAGATCCAGTGTGCCTTCAGGGGAGCATAAAATGTATAGAGTACTGTTGCTTCATTTAATAGAACCATGGCAGCAGCAGAAGCAGTCCCAACAACCATTAGCCAGAAGCCGACCCATCCAATTTTTCGCTGCACATTGGTGAATGCTCCGGCTGTGCGGCTGATAGAGGCTAATTGGAAGCCCATAATGAAGAATGTCGTTAAAATAAGTGCAAGTAAAATACCATGTACTGTTAGAATTTGATAGTAACCAATTTTAATGCCCATTGGTAATTTAAATTCACCAGAGCGTACTAACACTTGAAGCAATCCGGCAAGGCCACCTAATAATAGAGCGATAAATGCAACATACATATGGGCCATTGCTAATTTTGCATCTTTTTTATCCACACGGATAAAGTTAGCTGTTAGTTTTTGTTTTACCGGAGACGATTTAATCTCTTTTTCCATCAAGGCTGTGTCTTTTTCTTCTACCGCTACGTGACTACTAACTGTTTTTTGCATTTTCGTCCACCACCTTCAGCGTACCGTACATATACGTATGTCCTGTACCGCAATATTCGTTACATACAATCAAATATTCACCGGCTTTGTTCATCTCAGCTACATATTCAGAAACATATCCTGGCTCCAGCATCATGTTGATGTTTGTCTGAGCGATTTCAAAACCGTGGATTACATCTTTTGTTGTTGCAGAAAATTTTACAACTGAGCCAAGCGGTACCTCAATTTCACTGGGATTATAGCTGAAAGCTGAAGCTACAAGCACAACCTCATAATCCCATTCCTTACCTTCAACTTTATGAACACCAGGATTATCGAACGGTGCAATGCTGTCTACTTTTTCGTAGTCAACTGTTATTTTCCCTTCGTTCGGATGTGTGCCATTATGGAATGCTCCAATGGCCAAAATGACTAAAAATGCTACTAATGTGGCACAGCCGAATACAAGCCACCATTTTTCATACTTATGTATGTGCATGAAAAATTCCCCTCCTTTTTAAGCGGATTTATCAATTTGATTAGAAACGATCGGTAAATAATCCAAAACAATAAGCCCAGACAATGATGATGACAAAGCCTACAGCAAATGTCATATAGAGTGTACCTTTCAAGTTTTCCTCGGCTTTTTTTTTATTTGCCATGGTGCGACCTCCTATCAAATTTTATTGGAGTAATACTTGCCTTCATCATATAGAAAAAAATTGAGGGAAGATGTGAGAAAAATCACACGTATAGGCAATTTTTATGAAGAAAATGTGAAATTAAGTGTATTTTTCTCAATAAAAAAACAGGTGAAATCAGCTATTGATTTCACCTGTTCTATGTATAAGATTGCCTAGATTTTCTTGCTATCTCTCTTATTCTTCATCAATTGTGAATAAGATGTTAATCTCTCCTATCCCTTCAATTGTAGCAGGGAGGCGAAATGCGTGCTGGAAGCCGTATAATTTCGTGTTGCCCACCATCACGGTGGGGGGCGTGATATCAAGCTCCAAATTATTTTGCCCGGCATGTGTACAAAGGTTGCCGGCAATCATGTTGCCAAACTCTCCAGTAAAGGATTCCAGCATTTCTCCTTCTAAAGGCATGCCAAACATGCTCGAGCCAATATTGCCGAATATAGCAGGGGAACCATCAATGATGACGCGTCCCTTCAAATCTCCAACTAGCCCAATCAATACACCCATTTCCTGTTGAATATAAGGTTCAGCTGTAAGGGAGGGGGATGCAATATTCATATTCATAGGCAAAAGCGTTTTTAAAGCATGAACGGTTCCATTTAAAATGGTTTGGATGTGGACAGACGTACTCATAAACTTATGCACCCTTTTCCTAACTATTTTTCCCATCTTATCATGCCAAAGTTCTTGATGTACAGAACAAGCGACAGGACGAATGGACGTAATATACTGATATTACCATAGAATACCAACATATTTCGACAAAAAGTATGATTTTCTTTTTGATTTATCTTTTACTCCATACTTAAAAATGAAAGTTACAGAAAAGTGAGCGTACTAATAATTTTTTAGCCGATTTTCAAGCGCATCCATGTTACTATATCATTATGACAAAATACTAAACAAAGGGGCATTAGAAAGAATGAATGCTTTAGATCAACAAATTGAAGAATTGCTGCAGCAATCTTCCCTTCAATATACAATTTACAAAGAAAATAAAGATACAGAAAGAATGGAGAAGCTTCATCTATTTGCACGTAAACTGCTGCAAAAGGAGTACGTGATTGGTTTTGCAGGGCATTTTTCGGCAGGAAAGTCGAGTATGATCAATGCCTTATCAGGAGAGAACATTTTAGCGACGAGCCCCATTCCGACAAGCGCTAATATTGTTAAGGTACATAAATCTGAAGAGGACTTTGCTATTCTTTATTTACATAATGAAAAACCCGTGAAGTTTGAGGCAGGTTATGATATTAAACAGGTAAAAGAGCTTAGTAAAAATGGAGATCTAGTTTCGCAAATTGAAATTGGACATAGCACATCAAGCCTACCGCTAGGTGTTACAGTGATGGATACACCTGGTGTGGATTCAACAGATGATGCTCACGCCATGAGTACAGAATCAGCTCTGCATATTGCCGATGTCGTATTTTATACAATGGATTACAACCATGTACAATCCGAGTTGAACTTCCAATTTACAAAGCAATTGATGAAATACAATTCAAATGTCTATTTGATTGTTAATCAAATTGATAAGCACCGAGATGCGGAGCTTTCGTTTGAGGATTTCAAACAATCGGTACACAATTCGTTCGCAGCCTGGGGGGTATATCCAAAGGATGTCTTCTTTACATCCTTAAAAGCACTTGATCATCCTAATAATGATTTTGCGAAAGTGAAGAAAATCGTGATGGATTCGATGGAGGATTGGCAGGAACAGCTTGTTGCCACAGCGAAAAATACATTGATAAAACTTCATCATGAGCATGAGGCATTTTTGGCGGAGGAAAAGCAGGACTTGTTTGAAACTCACCAGGAGTTAATCTCTGAAGACGATTGGACTCACCGTGAGGATTTGTTAGAGCAATATGATAAATTAACACGCCAAACGGAGCTGTTTTCATTTGAACAATGGAATGATCGGTTTGAGGAGCACCGGAAGGATATTTTGGACAATGCAGCCATTATTCCAGCAGATTTTCGTGAAAAGTTACGTTCTTATTTAGAGTCCCGTGAAGAAGGCTTCAAGGTGGGCGGCTTTTTCTCAGCTAAAAAGAAAACGGAGGAAGAAAAGCAACGCCGTATTGAAGATGCGAATGCAAGCTATCAAACAATCCTTCAATCACAATTGACAGGTCATATGAAATCCTTGATGAAGCAGGCATTGAAAGATGTAGGTGCACTAACGGATGAGCGTGCAGCTCAAATTGATGCGCGACCATTCCAAGTGCCGTTTTCAGTCATTGAAGACCAAGTTCAAAGCAATGTCATGGTAACAGGAGATGCAGTACTGAATTTTGCTAACCGGGTAGCGGAAGCGACGAAGCGCTATTTCATCCGCGAAACAGATGCCTGGAAAGATGAGCAGCAAGCTGTATTAAAGCAAGTTGCCGAGGAAGCTGCGGCACCTGTACAGATGAAAATTAATGCAATGAAGGATAAAATCCAGGCAATTAAAGAAATTCAAGCAATCGATGGGCAGAAGCAATTCAGCGATCAACAAATGAAACAAAGCTCTAAAGAGGTAAAATCAGCTGCCAAAACACAGGTGGCAGCATGGCAGACAGATTATGAGCAGGCACTTGCTGATATCCGTCCATTTAACGAGTCAATGCTTGCACCGAAAGAACAAAAGCAGGAAGTCATAGAGGAAGATGCTCACGTACAGGCAGGTGCATCGCATAATACAGAGGCGGTTGTCGCTAATGCATTGAAGACGGCACAGGCAGTTGGTAACGTTCAAGGTTTCAAAGAAGTCGCAAACTATCTGACAAAGAAAGTGGAGCGTTTACAGCAGAAGGATTTTACTATTGCCTTGTTCGGTGCGTTTAGTGCAGGGAAATCCAGCTTCTCGAATGCCCTGATGGGTTCAAAAGTGCTGCCTGTATCACCAAACCCTACGACAGCTGCAATAAATAAAATCCGCCCAGTGACACCAGAACACCCTCATGAAACAGCTGACGTGCAATTAAAAACAGCAACACAGCTTCTTGAAGACATTCAAGGTTCATATGAAGCAATCGGCCTGCAGGTGGGATCGTTGGAAGAAGCGTTCAATCGAACTTCAGAAGGCTTGGCTGTACAATTATCGGATGAGCGCCTGAATGTCCATAAATCGTTTATTCGTGCATATGCGGAAGGGTATGAAGAATTTAAGGAAAAGCTTGGTACTGTTATTCGCGTAGGACGTGAGGCTTTTGAAAAGTTTGTTGCACAAGAAAATAAGTCTTGTTTCGTGGATAATATCGATTTCTACTATGATTCACCGCTTACACGAATGGGTGTCACGCTTGTTGATACGCCAGGGGCTGACTCGATTAACGCCCGTCATACAGGCGTTGCATTCGACTATATTCGGAATGCGGATGCGATTTTATTCATTACGTATTACAACCATGCCTTTGCAAAGGCAGACAGAGAATTCCTTATCCAGCTTGGTCGCGTAAAGGATGCCTTCGAGCTTGATAAAATGTTCTTTATCGTGAATGCGATCGACTTGGCTTCAACAGAAGAAGAAGCTGAAGAAGTAAAAGGTTATGTAAAATCAGAGCTGCAGCGTTTCGGTATCCGATTCCCGCGTTTGCATGGTGTTTCTAGTTTAATGGCACTAAAGGAAAAACAGGAACAGGCAAATCATCAATCTGGTATGGCACCGTTTGAAGAAGCGTTCCACCACTTCCTAAATGAGGAGTTGATGGGGATTGCAGTACAGGCGCTTCATGAAGAAGTTGAGAAGACACATGTTCGTCTGCATGACCTGATCCAGCAAACAGAAGAAAACTTGAAACGGAAGGATGAACGTCTTGCAGAGCTTGCACAATTAGAGCAGCATGTGAAGAATACGTATCAGTCGACGAATACAGCAATGCTTGAATCAGACGCTAAGCAGGAGCTGGATGAGCTGCTGTACTATGTTATGCAGCGTGTGTACTATCGCTATCCGGATTTCTTCCGCGAGTCATATAATCCGTCAACGTTTGCACAGCTGCCAGCGCAACAGGCCCTGGATACAGCGTTAAAAGAAGTACTGCAGGCGCTAAGCTTTGACTTTGCACAGGAAATGCGTGTAACGAACTTCCGTCTGGCGCAGTTCGTCCAAAAGAAAATGAAGGAGCGTTTCAAAGAAGATGCCCAGAATTTGAAGGAATTCAATCATAGCTTCTCCTTCCTTGCTTTTGAGCCTGAAGAGCCGAACATCCTTGATTTCTCGGGTCCTTTTGCAGAACGTTCAAAATATGCAAGTGTAAAATCCTATTACAAAAATCCAAAGTCTTTCTTTGAGAAAAACGAAAAAGAGCAACTTAAAGACGCCCTTGAAAACCTTACAAAACCTGATGCCCAAGCATATGTAGAAGGAGAGAAAAATCGCCTCCAGAAATGGGCAATGGAATTTATTGCAAAAGAAGCGGAAGACTTGCGTCTGCATCTGTTTGAACAGGCAATCGAACAAATTGAAACAGAGCGCATGCTGCTTCAGGAAGAAAGCCGTCTAGCTACATGGAAAGAGATCTATGCACAACTTCAAAAATAAGGAGTGTTCGAGATGGGAAATGTTTTTGTAACAGTGGAGCAAGTGGAAACACCGGCACGTTTTATTGATGTACGATTTAATTTAATGGATGCTTCTGAGGGCCGGGCACTTTACGAGAAGGAGCATATTGCAGGGGCCGTATATTTTGACTTGGAAAAGGATTTGTCTGACATGTCAAAAATAGAAGGGCGGCATCCGATGCCGGAAAAAGAACAGCTTGTCGAATTGTTCGAAACTGCCGGCCTATCGCTGAACGATCGCATTTATGTGTATGATCAGGGGGGCACACCGTTTGCACCGCGTGCATGGTGGATGCTTACATTTGCAGGCTTTACAAATGTACGGGTAGTCAATGGAGGATTTGGGGCGTTAAAGCAGGCAGGCTATGCAGTGACTTCTAATAAGGAATCCTTTGATCGAACACAGCTGGCACCGGAGTGGAAGGACGAAATATACGCGAATCGTGAGTATGTAAAGGCAGTAGTGGATGGCGAGAAATCCTCAATGCTTCTTGATGCGCGTGCAGCTATCCGTTATCGCGGTGAGCATGAGCCGCTAGATCCGGTAGCTGGGCACATCCCGACTGCAAAAAATTTCGACTGGGAACAAGTAAAGGCAGGCAGCCATTTAGTTGTAACAGATGATTTGGAGCTCTCCGTTCCTAAAAATCAAGAAGTCGTTGTCTATTGCGGCTCTGGTGTAACGGCATCTCCGTTGTATGCTGTTTTGAAGCAAGCGGGCTATGAAAATGTGAAGCTATATGTTGGCAGTTTTAGCGACTGGATTACTCAGTATGAGGCAGCCATTGGCGAAGAATAAATTACGTCTAGGTGTCCCTCAATTGCAGGGACAC